>CAZBIT010000624.1:0-1506 GCA_964491835.1 uncultured bacterium | reverse complement strand
GAAACTTTGAAGAAATTACTGGAATATACTAAAAAAATTGGGGCTTTTGAGCAAATTATGATTTTAGAAGAACCATTTCCAGAAGATTATGAAGTTGATGTAAGTGACTTAGGGGTTCGCGTCGCCGCCGACGAAAGTGCTCATACAGATGAAGATGCCAGAAAAAGAATACAAATGGGATACAGCGCAATTGCCGTGAAAGCAATTGCTAAAACATTAAGTATGACACTCAAAATAATAAAAACAGCACATGAAAATAAAATCCCTTGTTTTTGTGCAGACCTCACGGTTAATCCAATTCTCGTTGACTGGAATAAGAATGTTTCCGCACGACTTGCTCCATTTCCAGAACTCGGTTTAGGTTTTCTTGAAACAAATGGACATCAATATTATTCGGAATGGCAAAAGTTAATAAGTTATCATCCTTGCGCAGGAGCGCCTTGGACTATTACAAAAAATGGTATATTTACATTAGATGAAGATTTTTATCAAAAAAGTGGTGGAATATTTATGAAATCAGACCATTATATGAATTTATTTTTAAAAAAACATTCACTTTCCTGAAAAATTTTTATTTTTTATTAATCAATGCTCTTGTTGCCCCTGTTGTGATACCACCATCAACCAAAATTGTCTGACCTGTAATGTATTCACTTTCATCGGAAGCAAGAAAAACAACGATGCCATCAAGGTCATTCGGTTTACCAGGGCGTTTAAGTGGAATTCTATCACATATATATTCCACCCATTCTTTATTTTCATACAAAACCGCATTTAACTGAGTTTTAAACCATCCGGGCGCAATACAATTTACCGTTATCCCATACTTACCAAACTCATCTGCAAGACTCATGGTAAGCTGCTTCACCCCACCTTTGCTTGCACAGTAAGGCGACAATCCAGCATAACCAAAAATGCTTGTAACAGAACCGATATTAATTATTCTTCCATATTTTCTTGGTATCATTTTTCTTGCAACTGCCTGAGATGTAAAGAACGTTCCACGCAAATTCGTATCAAGTATAAGATTCCAATCATCCCAGGTCACATCAAGAGAGGGCTTACGAATATTGCAACCAGCATTGTTAATAAGTATGTCAATTTTGCCAAATATATTGTACGCATCCTCAACCATTTTTTGAATACTGTTATGGTCACGAACATCCAATTGGAGTGGAATTGCTTTTCTGCCAATTTCTTCAATATCTCTCTTGAATGATTCAAGGGATTCAGGATTGCGACTCGTAACAACAAGGTCAGCTCCTGCACGTGCCAACGCCTTTCCAAAATATTGACCAAGTCCACGACTTGCACCTGTTATAATGGCAGATTTCCCTGCTAAATCAAAAAATTTACAACTCATAGTTTCTTAAATTTCTCCTTTAATTAATTATTATCTACTTTATGGTTTAAGAATAACTTTCATCAATCCTGATTCCTGTTTATACAAACGCTCAAACCATAATTGTCCATCTTTGAGTGGTGCTACTGCACTTATTAACGGTT
>CAZBIT010000623.1:0-1507 GCA_964491835.1 uncultured bacterium | reverse complement strand
GAGTGGATAAATCTTTTATTCCCTATATATATTCCCACATGGGAAACCTTTTCTCTGCCAAAAAATAAAAGGTCTGCTTTTTTCATATCACTCGAACTTTCTTTTGAAAAATTATACTGCATATCAGAATCTCTTGGCAGGAAAATATCATTCAGCAAAAACACCATTTGAACAAATCCAGAACAATCGAAACCCATTGGGGACTTTCCCCCCCATAAATAAGGAATACCAAGAAAATTTTTGGATGTTAAAACAATCCTTTCACCAATGCTTTTCTCCTTCTGGTTAAGCCATTTAAACATATTTTTATTCTTTACCCATCCAGTTAAATTATCAGGAAGCATCACATTTATCCATTCACCCTTTTTCTTTAAATAAGGGAGTTTACAACCAACTGATATCAATCTCAAAGGTAGTGAAGAATCATTTGGTTTTTCTCTTACATTACCAATAATATCTCTGAACAAGAAAAATTTTTTATTCTCCCATTGCGATAATTCCATATTGTTAAATAATACCACTTGTGAATGATTCACCCATCCGATATAACCATCAATACATCGAATCCTCAACCAATCACCATCATATTGCAATACATCAACCTTTTCACCTAAAAGGATTTGAGTTACCATATTGCTTTTGAATCTTGGAGAATCTACAACAGATGCAGCAAAAACATTAACTAATCCATATTTGTTAATCCTATTTTCTGGAAGAACAACAATTTTTACATTATCTTTAACTATTATCGATGATTTCATTAATTCATTTTTGAAACGTTCCGCTAATCTTTCATCAGAAAAACAAACCTTTATTTTCAAAGAACGGTCAATATTATGTAAAAAATATTCACATACAAACAAACGGGAATCTATATTTTCTTTTCTTTTAAAATATTCAAAAAAATAAGGAAATTTCTTAATCATAAAAATATTTAAATAAAAATTTAATTTAAAATATACAAATAGTCAAGTTATTTTAATATTTGATATTTTTAATCTTATTAAAATCATTCAGGTATAATTCTTAAAAATCTTCTTTTCCCTACTTTAATGATTTTTTCTTCTTTAATTTCTAAATCAATTTCTGGGTCATCAATTCTTTTTCCATTAATACTAACCCCGCCCTGTTCAATCAACCTCCTCGCTTCGCTTGATGATTTACACATTTTTGTTAATGTGAGAAGTTTAACAATCCAAATCTTTTCATTTTTATGCACCTTAAACTCATCCATTTCCGTTGGAATACATTTCTCAACAAATATTTTGTCAAATCCTTTTTCTGCTGTTTCTGCCTCTAATCGACTATAATAAATAGAAACAATTTCTCTTGCTAACCTTCTCTTTAAATCTCTTGGATTAACATTATCATTTTTCATACTCTCTTCAAACTTCTTTATTTCTTTACCTGGAACTTCAGTTGCAAGAACAAAATACGGTATAATCAAATCATCAGAAATAGAAAGGATTTTACCATACATTTCAGATGGTGATTCACTTATACCTAT
>CAZBIT010000622.1:0-1507 GCA_964491835.1 uncultured bacterium | reverse complement strand
TAGGACAGGTAAAAGTACCTGGTGGTTACTGGTTGAGTTCGCTTTCTCCAGCATATTCAGCACTTTACTTTGCCGGTGGCGCAACTGAGAATGGTTCTTTAAGAAATGTTGAATTAAACAGAAATAACACCACAAAGATTATTGACCTTTATGATCTTTTATTAAGAGGCAAAATAGATGAAAATTTACGTTTGAGAGAAGGGGATGTTATAAGGGTTCCTCCTGTAAGTAAACGAGTTATCATGACGGGTGAAATAAAAATTCCTGCCATTTATGAATTAAAACAAGATGAAGTATTAAATGATTTAATAAATATTGCTGGTGGGTTTACTGCGAGTGCTTATCTTAATCAGATACAGATTTGGAGAATAGTTCCTCCAGAAGAAAGATTGATTGGTGGCAAAGATAAAACCGTAATTGATGTAAATTTTTTAAATGAAAAAGAAAGAAGTATTAAGCTGTTCGATGGAGATAGTATTAACGTATATAACATACCAAATTTTGTTGATAATTATGTTGAAATAATTGGTTGCGTTAGAAGACCTGGTTTATATGCTTATACTGAAGATATAACATTAAAAAAATTGATTTTGATTTGTGAAGGTGTATTAAATGAGGCTTATCTTGACCGTGGAGAAATAATAAGGTCTATTCACGATACCGCTACTGTTTTAATCGATTTTAGTCTCACAGAGATTTTAAATGATAAAAGTTCATCAAATGATAGTGATATAGTATTAAATAAAAAAGACATTGTGAAAATATATTCGAAACAGGATATAGTGCCTAAAGATTCATTAAATGTTTTTGGAGCAGTTAAAAATCCTGGTAGATATGAATTGTTTAAGGATATGACACTTAATGATGTTATTTTTCAAGCAGGAGGATTACAAGAGTCCGCATATAGACTTCGTGCAGAAGTATCAAGTGTTATTTTAAGCGAAAATAGAAAAGGGAACTTTATTGATACGTCTTTGGTTGATTTAAGCAATCAAAATGAAGTGAAAAATTTTAAGTTAAAACGATTTGATGACGTTTTCATAAGAGAAAATCCTAATTGGATGCTTCAAAAAAACGTAAAAATTTTGGGAGAAATTACGTTTCCGGGCGTTTACAGCATTAAATCTGAAAATGAGAGATTATCCGATTTGATATATAGAGCAGGTGGATTGAAAGTAACTGCTTATCCGGGGGGTATATCTTTTTATAGGAAGAAAAATGAAATTGGGATAATAGATGTTGACCTTGTAAATATTTTAAGAAATAAAGACGACCCTAATAATATAACTCTTGCTGATGGCGATTCTGTTTATATTCCAGAAATAATTAATACCGTGAGAGTTGAGGGTGCGGTTGGTTTACCCCGCAGTATTCTTTACCAAAATGGTAAGGGTACTGATTATTATATTAAAGCCGCTGGAGGTTATACGGAAATAGCAGATAAAGATAGAGTTTCTGTTATATTGGCAAATGGAAAAGTTACAAAGCCGAATAGATTTTGGTTTGA
>CAZBIT010000621.1:0-1516 GCA_964491835.1 uncultured bacterium | reverse complement strand
AAAAAGGGATTGTTCATCTAATGACCATTCTTACGACAAGAGGATGCCCATTTAAGTGCATTTTTTGCTCTCAGGATAAAATGTTTTCAAGAAAAATCAGATTTAGAGACCCATATCTTGTAGTTGATGAGATTGAAGATATAATACAAAATACACCAGCAAGACATATTATTTTTGTGGATGATACAATGACTATGAAGAAGTCCCATATTGAGACAATATGCAATGAAATAATTAGAAAAAGTTTAGATATAACATTAGAGGGTTGGACAAGAGCGGATACTATAACTGAAGAACTTTTATTATTGATGAAAAAGGCAGGGCTTGTTCGACTTTCTTTTGGAATTGAAAGTGGGAATCCAGAGGTTTTAAAGATTATCCAGAAAGGTGTGACTGTTGAAGAAATAAAAAGTGGGTATAAAATAGTAAAAAAATTGGGTATTGAAACGCGTGGTTCTGTAATTATAGGGCATCCAACTGAGACGAAAAAGACAGTATGGGAAACTATTAAATTCCTCAAGAATCTTAAAGAACTTGACCACCCTTATATCAATATAGCAATGCCTTATCCTGGGACAAAATTGAGAGAAATGGCTGAAAAAGGTGAAGGTGGTTTAAAATTAATAGATAAAAGTTATATTTCATTACGACGTTATGATAGTGCAGTTATGGAAGTAAATGACCTCACAAGAGAAGATTTAATTAAATTACAACAAAGGGGTCTTCTTTATAATTATCTTACCCCAAGAAGGATATTGTATAACCTGAAAAGAGCGGGCTTAAAAGCTGCGATTAAAAATGGATTTGCATTTGTAAAGAGTATGTTTTTTACGAGACATAAATTTAAACCAAAGGATTAACATAAATAAAGTATTATTATGGAAAGAAAAATATCTTTTGTAATACCAGCCTACAATGAAGAAGAAGGAATAAAAGTTGTAATTAATGAAATTAAAACCGAGATGAATTCAACTCCTTGGGAGACAGAGATAGTAGTAGTTGATGATGGCTCAACGGACAGAACATCTCAATTTGCGAAGGAGATTGGTGCAAAAGTTATAAAAAATCCTTACACAATGGGATATGGGGCATCTCTAAAAAAGGGAATTCTGAATGCGTCAAATGAAATCATTGTGATTATTGATGCAGATGGAACGTATCCTGTTAAATTTATTCATCAAATGCTTCCGTATATTGATGAATACGATATGGTCGTCGGTGCAAGGAGAGGAAAATATTATAAGGAAACGTTTATAAAATTTCCTTTGAGGATTGTTTTTAAATATCTTGCTGAATTTACTTGCCGTAAAAAGATAAATGATGTTAATTCTGGATTTAGAATTTTTAGGAAATCAACCGCAAAAACATTTTTTGGTGACATTTCCGATGGTTTTTCATTTACAACATCTATAACTTTAGGGTATTTACTAAAGAATTATACAATTAAATATGTACCTATAGAATATTTCAAAAGAAAAGGTGAGTCAAAAATTAAACTAATAAGAGATTCATTAGG
>CAZBIT010000620.1:0-1516 GCA_964491835.1 uncultured bacterium | reverse complement strand
TACCCGCTGATTTCAATATTTCACTAATATTATCCAATGTTCTTCTCGTTTGACTTTTAATATCACCAAGTTCAAACTGGTTCGTTTTAGGATTAATCGGTCCCTGACCTGCAACAAAAACAAATCCCCCAGCAGAAACCGCCTGTGAGTATGGTCCTTTCGGTTGCGGGGCTGATTCAGTATATATAATTTTTTTCATTTAATTTAACCTATATCTTATTAAACAAGTTTATTTTAAACATTTGAAATATTCCCCTCATTTTTCATCTTTCTTGACCAATAAAAATAAGCGGGAAATCCGACTAATATAATAAAGACCAAAAGTAAAGCATTTTTAGGTTCTGTCATAAACGTGTTAACGATTGCGTTAATAACAAATGCAGTTACCACAACAATAAAAACTATCGGTGCAACAGGATAACCCCAAACTTTGTATGGTCTTTCTACATCTGGGTATTTCTTTCTCAAAATGAAAATGGAACCAACAGTCAGAGCATAAAATATGGCAGATGCCGATATGACAAACGTAAATAAACCACTATACGTTCCAACAATCAAAGTAAGAATCGCTGCCCATACTCCCTGAATTACAACTGAAACATAAGGGGATTTAAACTTTGGATGCACAAGAGCCACTTTTTCAAAAAATAATTTGTCATTTGCCATTGCAAAAAATACACGTGGACCAGATACCATATTGGAATGAGCTGCACCAAACATAGATATTAAAATCGAAATAGTAATAAAAAATCCACCTACTTGACCAGCAAACTTTTCCGTAGCGTCTGCCGAAACAAAATCAGAATTTGCAATCTCATTTATTGGTATATAATAAATATATAAAATATTCGCCAAAAGGTAAATAGAAATTATTATCAGAATCCCTACAATAAGAGACAACGGAATGTTTCTTTTTGGATTTTTCATCTCACCTGATACAAAACATACAAGGTGCCAGCCCTCATAAGCCCAGAGAACACCCACCATTGCTATGCCAATCACACTTAAAAGTGGTAATGAAAATTCAGAGGGGAATAAAGGATACATATTATTAAAATTACCTTTATGGGTAATGAAGCCGAAAAATATCATTCCTAAAAGGGCTCCAATTTTCAGAAATGCAAAAATATTTTGGACAGTCGCATTAAATCTTATTCCTCTATAATTAATCAACGTCAAAATCCCTACGCAACAAACTGCAATTAGTTTTTGGACAACGATTCCAAAAGGGAAAAGATACCTTGAATATAATGAAAATGCAACGGCAAGAGTCGCAATAGAGCCAGCATTCATCACCCAGAAAAGCATCCAACCATAAAAAAAACTTAAAAAATTTCCATATGCTTCTTTTAGATAGACATACTGTCCACCAGTAAATGGCATAATTGAACCAAGTTCAGCATAAGAAAGTCCACCAAAAAAAGCAATTATCCCAGAAACTACCCAAACCAATAAAATCAACCCTGGTTCTTGAATTTTTTGTGCAACAGCACTCGGGACAAGAAAAATCCCAGAA
>CAZBIT010000619.1:0-1518 GCA_964491835.1 uncultured bacterium | reverse complement strand
GCAATGTTTCCCAGCAAAACAATTTCAGTAAATGGGCCTGAATAATCAAAATTTGCGCCTGCTGGTTCACCGCCTTTGCAGGCATCTTCTGGTTCGTTCAATTTGAAAATTTTAATAAATTACCACCTCCAACCTACACTGATTCCTAAACCCAAACCAGCTAAAGGCATTTTTACATCTCCGTTAGTCCTCTTGGTGCCTAATAAATTATCTGTAATAGTAAGGCGGATCATTGCAAACGGCGCAATATTAAAGTTACCCCTTATCAATCTATAACCAGATTCTATACTAAATGCAAGTACACTTCTATCATAGGCATAATCGCTGCCTTTCCATACATCACCAGTAGAGTAGGCAATATTTTCTCCTACCCAGAATCCCTGTGGTGCGTTTTTACCTAAATAAAACCTATAGGATATTCTTTGCTCAGAAACTTGAAAGTTAACATCAGAGATTTTGGCAACAGCAAATCCACTTCTTGCCCAATACAAAGCAATGCCATAATGCGTACCTAATACTCTCTCAAACTCCACATTTTCGATTCCAAAAGGAAAAATCCCCAACGGATTAATCGCAAGAATATTTTTGTTCTGTTCTTGAGCGATAGAGTGAGATGTTATCCCCACTATACTAAATAATATGCATGCCACTACAAACATTCTTTTCATAATATGTTTCTCCTTTCCCTGTCTGCAATGAATATAAATTATTAAACTTAAATTAAATATTTATTATTTATTTAAGAAATATACCTGCTGATTGATATTCATACTCTTCATTCAGTAGAATCTTCAATATCTTTTTCTCATAAGCAGTATCTAAATTGGCATTATATTTTTCGGCTAATTTCCCAGCGTTATACTTATTACCAGTGTAATATCTATAAAGGATTCCGAAAAAAATTATTGAAGCATCGATATATTTTTTGTTAACAATTGATTTCGTAAAAAAAAATGTATTTAAACAATTAAGTATAAAGGCATTTAATCCGTTAAAGTAAGCCCCAGCATAAATCTGCCCAGATCCTGGCAGAAAAGTCGATAGACCTTTTGCCAAACGTAACGACTTTTTGGGTGAATTTTTTACAAGCACTAAAAGAGAATCGATTTTTTTTGCCTCTTCTGAATTTGCTAAATTATTTTTTGTATAAAAAGTTTTAAATAATTCATGAGCCTTGTTCCAGTTGTTCATATAAACGTAACATAATCCCAGAAAAAACAAAGCATCAGATTTTAATTTAGAATATTTACTGAATTGAGAAACACGCAATAATTCTAACTGTGCAAGATTGAAGTTTTTAGTAATTATATAAAAAATCCCCAAAGTTATTCTTATTTCATCTTTTAGACTATCATCTTTTGCATATTTAAAAGACATTTTTGTAGCATCTATACATTCTATCCAATTATTAATATACATGTTCGAAAGACCTAACTTATAAAATGCATAACTTAAATATTCACTTTCGGGATTAAAAAAAATAAACCGCTTATATTCAGTAATTGAATTACTAAAATC
>CAZBIT010000618.1:0-1518 GCA_964491835.1 uncultured bacterium | reverse complement strand
GGTGAATTTTTTTCATAATCAAGATTACTATCGAGTGCAATAAATCGTGAATTCAGAAAATCAAAGTAATAATATCTTTCATTTCCAGGTAGGTTAAAAAAGTCATAATACAATGGACTATTTTCTTCATGGTTTCCGATTGTAATCCAAATTGATTTTCCCGCCAATAGTTTTTTTGATGGAGTAAAAAATTCATTTTCCCATCTTTCATAATAACGTCCATTGCTTACTAAATCTCCAGTATGTAAAATAAATTCAGATTGCTTTTCCTCATTGATTTTTTTACAAACTTCTGTAAATACTTCAGTTCTTGTTCGATTGTCACCAATCACTAAAAAAGAAAATGGACGCTCTTTTTTAGGAAAGGTTTTAAATGAATACACGTCTGATTCGTAGGAAGATGGGGGATTTATATTTGGATACGATGCTTTTACATAATATTCGTATTCAGTGTCTGGTTTAAGGTTCTGAATCCTTACAGTAGAAATAGATGAAGCATTTTTTGATTTTTCTGACTTCCAATCGTTTTTTCCTTTTTCTCTATAAAAGATTTGAGTTGTTCCTGGGAATAACAATTCACTCACAATTGACGTTGATGTTTGTGTTTGGTTTTGAATAAAAGGTCCTTTTATAATGGAAAAATCTTTAGCGTCATAATACCCAATGTCCATATTGAAAGTAAAGGTAGTATCATCTGGACTGCTTCTATGGATTTCAACTGCGATTAGATTTTCTCCTTGATTGAGACCATTTTTGTTTATACAGCGATATCTCTTATTAAATAATTTTTCACTCTCTGGCTTTGCAGGTTTATCAAACGGTGTTTGTGGTTCAGTGAATCTTTTCACTATGGGTTTTCCATTAATATAAAATACAAATCCGTCATCGTCTTCTACGTCTATATCAAAAAATAATTCAATATTATCTTTGTTTTCAGAAATGGTTACATTTTTTCGAAAATAGTATGTTATTGGGAAATTTTTACTGATTTCATTTGCGGTTTTAAAAATAGTTGCTTCAGATGGATTTGCTTTTTTCTTAATTGTTTCATAAATAAATGGCGAAATTGCTTGTTTCCACAAATTATCATCAAAAGATTTACTATTCCAGTTTTTGTTAAGTGGAGTATAACCTTCAAAATATTTGAATTTTTCACCTTTTCTGAAAATTAATGTTTCACAAATTGCGTTTTCTATTAACAAAAAAATTGTTAATGTTAATAATATTAATATTCTTTTCATTTTATTAGTTATTTTTTTATTTATTTATATTTGAATTTATAATAATATTAATAGTTTTAATAATCAAGTTTTATTTCTGGATGAATTAACTTATTGAAGGATTTAAAAATTTAGGTTTATTATTGATTTTATATTTGGATGGTAGTATATTAATTGATATAAAAATGGGGTGCTATATGAAAAATATTAGATTAACAAGAAGGAAATTTTTAAGGTCGGTGTCTTTTAGTACTATTTCTGTTTTTGTTCCTTCAGGAAAAAGTGGATATTCTTATGA
>CAZBIT010000617.1:0-1522 GCA_964491835.1 uncultured bacterium | reverse complement strand
AAAGAGGAGCCAGAGCATAACACCAATCCGCAGCACCTTCATGCCATGCACCATCATCACATAACCAAGAAAAAGCGATGTCAAAATCTATTTTTGCACCGACTGCCCAATTGCTCGCATCTTTCACTTCACCTAAAAGTGCCAAAGATGCCTCACCATATCCACCCACGGGAATCCAATGGTCGTGGTGCATAGGATTTTTTGCCCACCAGTGTTCAGTTTCAGAATCAGGAATTGAACCTTTGTATAACTTTTCAACTGAGTTTATTAAATAATCACGAATTTTATCTCGCTCTTGTTCTTTTACATAATGATAAAGCCAATCATAAGCCCTTGCAAGCCCCGCGGCATAAATACCAAATCCATAATTGAGCACCTTTTCCAATGGATATTCACACATTTCCAAAGCCCATTTGCGAGATATATTTAAATACTCATCTTTCTCACTTACAACAAATGCCAATGCAGTGTTTGTAAGAAACGCTCCACACTGCTCCAAAGAAACCTCATTTCCTTTATATTGATTTAACATTTCCATAGGAGAAAATGATTGGTTTCGAGCAATCCAATTGAAAAGTATTTCCGCATACTTTCTGTGTGTCCCCTTAGAATTAATGCGTAATTGCTTGAGTCCCTCAGAGTCAAAATGGAGTGATGGATGTTTGGAAGAAATATTTGCAAGGTTTGCCGAAATTTCAACAGTTTCCTTCTCATATAGTTCATCAAAATTAAAACCAAATAATTTAGCATTTCTTAAATTTATAATATCACCTGACAATCCACCAATCGCAAAAGTGGAATTTATCAAAAATTTACGGCGACATATTTTATTCATATTCTAATCTCATCCATTCTATATAAATCTATAAATAATAAATTTTTATATTTTAACTATATTTAAATACAATTTGTTCAGATGATAAAATTCTCCTACAAAATGTCCTTCTATGAATTGAACAGAGACCCGCCTTCTTTACTGCATTTATATGTTCTTTTGTGGCATAGCCCTTATTTTTTGAGAAAAGATAAACAGGATAAATATCATTATAATCTCTCATAATTTTATCCCTTGTTACTTTTGCAATAATAGACGCAGAAGCAATGGAAAAGGATTTTGAATCTCCTTTTATAATTGTTTTTGCAGAGTAAGAAACGGGAGGCATAATATTTCCATCAATTAGCAAAAATTCAGGTTTTATTCCCAAATTTTCAACTGCCATTCCCATCGATAATAAAGTAGCATTTAGTATATTCATTTTATCAATTTCTTTCTCACTGACAATGCCAATTCCATAAGATATCGCTTTTTCAATTATAATTTCAAATAATTTTTCCCTTTTGTTTCTTGTCAACTTTTTTGAATCATTAACGCCTTCAATATATTCTCCCTTATTAAAAATAACCGCCGCAGAAACAACAGGACCAGCAATAGACCCTCTTCCTACTTCATCAATCCCCGCAATTAACCTTATACCATTATTCCAGAGATTATTTTCAAATTCAAATAAATTATTTCGCATAT
>CAZBIT010000616.1:0-1526 GCA_964491835.1 uncultured bacterium | reverse complement strand
CCATCTCTATCTATAAGAAAAGTAGTGGGAATACCAATTATTGAACCGAAAACTTTCGTTATCTCTCTTGAATCCCCAATAACCAGCGGATAATTTATCTTATACTCTTTTGCAAAAGGAATAACCGCCTTTTTACCATCCTCATCTACTGATATTCCGATTATTTCAAAACCTTTGTTCTTATATTTTTTGTATAAATTAATAAATCCAGGGATTTCCATCCGACAGGGACCACACCAGGTTGCCCAAATATCCACAAGAACTACCTTCCCTCTAAAATCAGATAACCGTAATGGTTTATCATTCAAATCATTAAAAACAAAATCAATCCCTTTATCATCGCCACTATAACTCTTTTCCCTTACAATGAAAAAACCAATAATAATAGAAAGGGAAAAAAATAGTATTAATAGGGAATTAAAATATTTTTTCAAATTCATTGTCGCCTCCTCCCAAAATAAAATTTACATTATTATAATAGATTCCCTAACCAACTGATTGCAAAAATGGAAACAATTTCATTAAATAACTTGAAAAAATTGTAAAATAGTCAAATATAATAGAAAGTCCAATAATTATAAGAAAAACACCGCTCACTATTTCAATTATTTTAAAAATTCTCTTAATCTTAAAAAATAGATTCAAAAAAGTATTGGTAGCAATACCGGTAATAAAAAATGGAATTCCCAATCCAAGAGAGTATGCAGAAAGTAGTAAGATTCCATCACTTACAGTATCTTTAGTAGCAGCCAGAGTTAGAATACCCGCAAGAATAGGACCAATACAAGGTGTCCATCCAAATGCAAATGCAATTCCAGCAATAAATGCTCCTAAAAATCCAAGTTTGCTTGACCCAACAGTAAACCTTTTTTCATAATTAAGATATTTTATTTTAAAGACACCTAGAAAATGAAGCCCAAGAATAATGATAATAACGCCAGCAATCTTCATTAAAATCGAAAATTTCTCTATTAAAAAATTACCTACAACAGTTGCTGAAGCACCCATCAAAACAAAAACGAGTGAAAAACCAAAAATAAATAAAATTGAAGTAATGATAATCTTCTTCACATTTTTCGTTTCCATTCCTTCACCTCTGAGAGCATTAATAGAAACCCCAGAAATAAAAGAAATATACGCTGGAATTAAAGGCAGAACGCAAGGAGAAACAAATGACAAAATCCCTGCCCCAAACGCTGCAAAAACCGAAATATCTGTCATCTCAATAACTTAAATAGTTCAGTTTATTTTTATTTTATAACAATTAAAATTATAATTCAGTTCCAATCAACATTGTAATAATCTATATCTTATCTCCGTTCTTAAAAACATTAACAGATATTAAGGATTTATGAATTCTTTTTTAACTTTCAATCTTAAAACCTCACCAACAAAAACAAGTTTATTTTTACCTAAAAATAGCGATAGAAAAAAAATTGTTAAAAAAATAAAAATGGATTGTAGTTTTTATTGATCAATTCATATTAATTAACATAATTTTAAGAAATTTTCAAAGAATATTTTAA
>CAZBIT010000615.1:0-1529 GCA_964491835.1 uncultured bacterium | reverse complement strand
TGTTATTTGAATAAGATTTTGTGAGTAAATTAATATTAATTTTTATTTCATTTTCTAAAGAATCTTTAATGGCTTTAAATTTCTTAAGGCTTTTTTCGTTGTTTATTCCTGTAATATTAAAGTTTTTTCGTTTTTGTTCGTTTATTTCATTTTCAAGATTTTTGATGTCGTTTTTCATAATTTTAATACTTTTTTCTCTATCACCCCTGTTTTCAGTATAAGTTCTTTTAAGTTCGTATCCGGGAACGTCCAGGTTTATAGCGAACTTTTCAAATTTTAATTTTTGATAATTTTCTAAATTTTGTAAGTGAAGAGTGTGAATTTCTCCATTATATAATGTTACAATTAGTTTGCTGCTTTCTTTTGAAAATATAATGGTTCCTTTTTCTGCAACTATACTTCTTTGAATATCCGGATTTGACTGGTCAAATATTATTATGTCATAAACCCATGGGGATTTATTTTCGACCTTTTTTACTAAAAATCTGTAATTTGGGACAATATCAAAAAAAACGTTTTCCACAAGCGTAATGGTTGGTTGTTTTCTGTGAATGTCTGTCATAAGTAGTCGTGCACGATAGTTTGTCTCTGGAAGGATTTTATCGTTAAATTCAAATGTCAGAAATCCAATAATCGTAGAAACGATGATGACAGGAATAATTATTCTATAAACACTGATGCCACAGGTTTTAAGTGCGGTTATTTCATTGTCCTGTGATAAATTACCAAACGCCATAACACAGGATACAAGCACGGACATTGGTACTGCAAGTGTAACTATCCAGGCAAGATTTAGCCATATTACTTCGATTATTATATTAAATGAGAGCCCTTTGCCAATAAACTTATACAGGTCTCTCATTAGAAAATTCGATAAGAATACGAATATTATTACGAAAAAACCGAAAAAGAATGGATAAATGTGTCTTGTTATTATATACCTTGGGATAATAAACATATTTTTGTTGGTAATAAAAATTTAAAAATTTTAATTTAATTCTTTCTTTTAGAATAAAATTTTTTTAAAATATATGTAAAAAATGAAAATAAATCAAGATTATATATGAGTTTCATAATTTTAATTAACTGAAAATTGCATAGAAAATAAATTATAATTGTATTACAACTACAATAATGTTATTGCCAACGATGAAAATATATCACCAAATTAATTCAGACAATATATTTAAATTAAATGATTTTATAAATAAAGTAAGGGAAATTAATTTATGAAAAAAGCGAAAATAGTATGCACAATAGGTCCTTCATCTGAATCAAAGGAAATATTAAAAGAAATGATGTTAACGGGTATGGATGTTGCCCGTTTAAATTTTTCTCACGGTAGTCACAGTAATCATCTAAAAAAAATAAAAAATATCAGAAGTATATCAAAATCTATTGGAAAAAGTATAGCAATACTTGGTGATTTGCAGGGACCAAAAATTAGAACTGGTTTATTAAAGGATAAGGAATGTTTTTTGAAGGAAAATTCAGAGGTTGTTTTAACTACGAAAAATGTTCTTGGAACT
>CAZBIT010000614.1:0-1532 GCA_964491835.1 uncultured bacterium | reverse complement strand
CCCTTGTTGCAATAACTGTAACCTCCTGCCCGGCAACTGCCTGGGTTTTTAAAGCAAAATCTTCTGTCGTCGTTCGGTCAACATAAACACGAACATCTGATTTCGTCTCCACAGCATATCCAACAATCGATGCCTTCAAAGAATATGTCCCAGGTGGTATGTTAATGATAAAGAAAAATCCATTCGCATCCGTTGCTGCACCAAGTGTCGTCCCTTCAATAACCACATTCACTCCCGGAAGCGGTTCTTTGCTTTGTGCATCTGTGATTGTCCCCTGAATTTTACCTGTAGTTGCTGAATATATCCCATTATTTAAAATCAGAGATATAAACAGAAAAAAACTTAATCCAATAAATATTAATTTCCTCATAAAAACCTCCTTAATTAAATTACTAAATACCTAAATCATAATTAAATTAAATAAAAATTTTTCGGCTGTCATCACCTCTCTTAAAATTTTATGATGGAAAATGAATTCTTTAAAGAAAATAAATTAATTTCAAAAAAAAATGAAATAAACGCACTCATAAAATGAATAAAATTTCTGCTATAATAAATATGTGAGAAAGGAATAATAAAAGATATTAAAAAAGAACCTTAACTAAGAAGTAGTAAATAAATAAAATGATTTTATCTTCCTCCCATCTTTTTATTTATTTAAAAAATATAAATAATAATTTTTTATCTATTGTCTTATTATAATAAAATTTTCATTACTTGTCAAGTATTTTTCATAATATATTTAATTTTTTTAAATCCTTTAAATTACAGTTTACTTCAATAATTAATAGTAAATAATTTGCTAAATATTACGATATAAAAAAATAACATTTAAATTTATCTTATAGGGACAACTCAACGGGTTGCCCCCTACTTCATCACCAACTTTATTCCTATAATTTCTTAATTATCATAATATTAATTATTATATCGCGATTTTCAGGTAATTTAAAAGATTAAAACTTTACACTTCTCTTACTACATTAAATTCCATTAATCTTCCCATCTTTTGAATATCTTTTATTAAATTTCCGTAAAAGATAACTCTATGGATACCACTAGTCCAATTGTGAAGATACTTATCAGCACTTATTTCCTCCATAGTTTCTGGGTCTATAATTTTGCAATTAAATTTTGTTCTACAACCTCTATTTTTGTCCGAATTATCAATAATTTGAGCAGTAGAAACAAGCATTGTATCCGCATTTTTTATTATAGTTGATGTAATAATTTGTCCTTCACGCATTTTTACCTGAACTGCAACTCCTTTGTTATCTTCCATATGAGTTCTAATAATATATGGCAATGATTCACCCGAAGGACCATCCATTTTTGTCGCAGAAACACAATGGGCATGAACTATCGTATTGAAGTGCGTGTCAAAAAATGGGTCTGTTACAAATCCTGGTTTCCCACCGGCATAAAATTTCAACATAATAGAAGTCAATGTCGAATCCAAATCCGCCTCGCAAACGCCAGTTAAACCTTCATCATTAAGTCTCGACCACGCCACGCAAGGATATGCCTTTAAA
>CAZBIT010000613.1:0-1536 GCA_964491835.1 uncultured bacterium | reverse complement strand
TTACTTTAATCCTAATGACCCATTAAAATATGAGACATCTTATTACAAAAATAGGTTTATTTCAGATACATTCGAACCCGGCTCAACATTTAAAATCGTGACCGCTTCCGCCCTTTTGGAGGAAAGAATTAAACAGCCGAATGACATCGTATTTTGCGAAAACGGCAAAATTAAAATTTATAATCACACCATTAATGACGTTCATCCTTATGGGAATCTCACTTTCAGGGAAGTCATCGAAAAATCAAGTAATATCGGTACATTAAAGTGTGGTTTACAGCTTGGGAAAAGTAAACTGTATGCTTATGCAAGGGACTTCGGATTCGGTAACGAGACAGGATTAGAATTAATTGGTGAGACAAGAGGCAAATTGAAAAAACCTTCAGAATGGTCTAGATTATCTCTTCCTGAAATTTCAATTGGTCAGGAAGTTGCCGTAAGTGCCGTTCAACTCATTAATGCTTATGCGTCAATTGCAAACAACGGCATCCTTGTGAAACCAAGAATCATCAAATCAATTATAGGTGAGAATGGTAAAATAATAAAAGAAACATCGCCAGAAAAAATAAGAAGAATTGTCTCTGAAAAAACTGCAACTATTTTGAAATCGTTTTTTGTAGGCGTTGTAGAAAATGGAACAGGCACAAACGCCAAAATTGAAGGTATAAAAATAGCAGGAAAAACTGGAACTGGTCAAAAATCTTTATCCGGTCAACCCGGATATTCAAAAACCGATTACACATCTTCTTTTGTCGGCTTCTGGCCAGCAGACGACCCTGAATTTGTATGTCTTGTTGTAATTGATTCACCAAGAAATGGATATTTTGGAGGAACCGTTGCCGCACCTGCTTTCAGAAATATCGTTGAAAGAATTTCAAACATCCCATTAAGAAAATCAAAAATTGTATGGAACAATTCAGATTCAAAAGATAATAACGGCATAAAAATTCCCGACGTAAGATATATACCCACAAATCTGGCAAAAAATAAATTAAAAAATTTAAAGGATTCCATAGAAATATCCGGGACCGGCTCATTTGTTTTTTATCAAAAACCTGAACCAGGAAAATATTTAAAAAACGGAGAAAAAATTATCCTGACCTGCTCAGACAACTCTATTAAATATTCGGAAAATGTGGAAACTCCAAACTTAATTGGAATGAGTATGAGAGAAGCCATAAATAATATACATCTAAAAAATCTTAAATTCAAAGTTACAAGTGGAAATGGGGCAGTCGTTGAACAAAGCCCAATACCAGGAGAAATAATCAAAATCGGTTCTACCTGCTATATTAGATGTGCTGATGAAATAAATACACAAAATACTCTTGCTTATAAATAATATGAATAGGATTAACATTGATGAATCTCAAAAAATTATTAGAAAACGTTGCCATCATTGAAATCCGCGGAAACAACGATATTGAAATTAAAAATATAAAGTATAATTCAAAAGACGTTAAAATGGGGGACATTTTTGTAGCCATAAAAGGTTCACATTTTGATGGACATAATTTCATAGAAGATGCAATCAAA
>CAZBIT010000612.1:0-1548 GCA_964491835.1 uncultured bacterium | reverse complement strand
TAAAGCAATGATTATCAAAGTAATCGCTATAATGCGAAACATAAAAATTATAATCTTTGCCTTTCCCGCTCTTCCTGTATTTACTTTTTTAACTATATTCAGGTTTGGAAATCTTATTGTCCCTCGCTTTGAATAATCCTTTCGAAAAAACAGATATATCAAAATCGGAACAGCGATCAATAAAAACAAAAAATATGAATTCTGAAACCTTAACATAATGTTTACTTAATTTCTAATTCACAAATATTTTTTGAATATTAAAAAATTTCATAGATATAAGTTGTCATTTCCGCGAAAGCAGAAATTCAGATACCATATAAATTAAGTATTTTTAAGAAATTGGATTCCCGTTTGCACGGGAATGACACAAGAGTTAAAAATATTTTTTTATCTTTAAAAAGTATCTTCGTGAAACCTTATTACTATTATTATATTTATTAAATATCATCAAATAATATGATAAAATCAGCGTTGTCATTCCCGAGAAATCGGGAATCCATTTTTGCTACCAAACATCAAAATCATATAAATTAAACTTATTCATTGCACGTTAGTTTCAATCGGTTGAATCATCAATTCAATCTTCGTTTTATTAACAATTTCAAATGCTTGCTCTACAATCTTTTTATTTTCATCTTCTTCTGGAATATACTTTGCAAACTTAACGATGTCGCATAAACTTAAAAATTCCTGAACTAACTCGACAATTTCAACTTCTTTTATAGCATTATACAAATTCTCGCATACTTGATTTGTCGTCATTTCAAGTGCATATATAAAATATCTATTTTCAATGTAACACCTGATAATATTGGAAATTATGATATAAAATTCTTTAAATTTTCTTTCCGAAAGTAGATTAGAATTTTTCAACTCTTCCAATTCCTCAATTGCGATAATATGAGCAGGTTTTAGATGCTTTTTCTTTTTTAGGATAAGTCCTTCACCCTTTTTTCTTTTCTTTAAATACCAAATTACTCCAATAATCAAACCAATAATGACTAATCCAACAAGACCATAATATATATATCTTCTATAATTAATCTTAATTTCTAATGGTGGTTTAATATCTTTTATATCCTTTGCTTCGCTTGGTTTCACGCTGTTAACGCGTATTTTTATAATGTCCGTTTTAAGTTCTTTTCTGACCGAATCAGATGAAAAATATTCTACTGCTACTGAAGGGATAATATAATTTCCAGTATCAAAGGTTGTAATTATATACTCAACTTTACTAATAACGTTTCCATCTTCTTCTTTTGGGTCATAAGTTGCATAGTCCCTGATTTCAAATGCACCAAGGTTTGCTCCCAATCCCGGATATTCAACCTTTACATCTTTACTGTGAGTCACAGATATTTGATAATGTATAAGGTCTCCAATCGTTATGACATCTCTATCAACGCCTGACTTAATGGAAACCTGACCATTAATGGCAAATACAGGATATATTAAAAATAAAAGAAATAATAATATCTTTCTTAAAATGTAACGCATATTATTTGACCTTATCGGTAAAAATTTTAACATTTTGAGCATTCATTAATT
>CAZBIT010000611.1:0-1550 GCA_964491835.1 uncultured bacterium | reverse complement strand
ATTTTTCCCCCCTTAAATTTAAAAAAGATTTCTTTAATTCACAAGAAATTTATATATAGTAATATTATTTGATTCAACCTTTTGATAATATTTATATTATATCTTTTTTTTTATTTTAAAGTATTTTTATTTGCGTTATTTTTATTGATTTTTTACATTTATTAATAAAATTTTTTTTATATTAATTTAATAGTAATGTTGTAATTGTCACTCTTTCAAATTTTCCATATATTTATGAAAGCATTAAATTTTTTAACAGTGATTTTAAAAATTAAAAAATCTTATTATTCGATAATTTTTCTAACCTGTTTAATATTTATAAGTTGTGATTTAAAAAAAGGTAGTGATAAATTTTTTGAAATAGAGAATAATTATATTTGGTTTAGAAATGATATTATTCGTTTACGCATCGATAATAAGATGTTTATAAAGGTATTTTATGAGGCAGAAACATTAGGTAAATCTCTGACTACCGCAGACCCAATAGAGTTTTTAGCAAAACCGCCTAATTATGTCGTCGTGAATGGGATTGAAATAAAAAATTTTAATCTTGTAACAGAAATTCCACAAGTTTCAATGATTTCAACCGAGTTTGGAACAGGAAAAAGATTAATATTGAAAGGGATCTCTGATGAATCGAGTGGAATTAAAATTGAAAAGCAGGTTATAATAGAGATTTATGATAAATTTCCTGATACCGCTATAATTTATACAATATATAAGAATCTTGAAAGCGATAAAACTATAACAATAGAGAAGGTTTACAGTAATAGTTTTCGACTTGATGCCTCATTGGTAAAAACTAAATACAAACCTTACGAATTCTGGTCATTTCAAGGCGTCTATGATTATTATAATGATTGGATTATCAAAATTACAAAAAATTTTTCAAGAACAAATTATACAGGAATGAGGAAGGTTATGAGTGGTAATTCTACTTATTTCACCGGTCAAGGGATTCCACTTATAGACCTATGGATAAAAGAAATGGGTGTAGCAATCGCAATGATTGAGAAAGAACCAAAAATTGTTAGTTTTCCTGTAAACGTTGAATATGATGAAACGGTGAGAATTGGTATTTTGGAAGAACCAAAAATGATGCTTAAGCCAAATGAAAGTTATCAGACCTATAAATATGTTATAGTAGTCCATAAACTTGATTATTTTATTCCATTAAATAGATTTCAGGAATTGATGACTATACTTGGGAAAAATGTGAAGAAATCTCCAGATATTGCTTATTATCCTTACTGGTCAACTTCTGGATTTGGAGATAATTTTACTTTAACTGATATATATAATAGATTTTCAGAACTAAAAGAACTCGGGGTTGGCTGGATTGTTATTGATAAAGGGTGGTTTGATTTTTCTGGTGATTGGTTTCCAATAAGAAAAATTTTTCCTTCTGGTGAAGAAAGCATTAAGGAAATTGTTTATTTGATTCATAAAAATGGATTTCGTGCAATGCTCTGGTGGGTTCCCTTAACTGCTCAAAAAGGTTCATACGTTGAGAAAGAATTTTCTGACTGGTTTATATTAAATGAAAATGG
>CAZBIT010000610.1:0-1558 GCA_964491835.1 uncultured bacterium | reverse complement strand
TCCCTCCCCTATTCATCACACCGATGTCGAAAAAGAAATATTTTAAATTGAATGCCAATGCAGAAGAAAAATAACTATCGCCGTATGCTCTTCTATATGAAGCGTATAATTCCAGGATTATTAAATCTACCCCTCCTCCCAAGGAAAAGCGGAAACTTCCATATTCCCTTGCTAATTCGACATTACCCAAAAACAATTTATAATACTTTGCGATTCCAAACCTAATGTTTAATGGAAGCGTTTGAGAAAAACTACTTAAATCGTTATCAATCGTTTTTTTGTAATCATCTATATCAATATCACTGAATTCATTTATAAAAATATTTCTTTGCAAATCGAATGTATTAATTTGCTCTTTTGATTTATTAGACCATTTAATAACCGCTGGGAAATTATCGAGTGCCAATCCAAACTGCCAACCATTCTCAAGAACTCCTCCCAAACCAAAATCAAGACCAAATCCACTCCCCCCTTCTGAAACCTTTGTTACCAATCTACTTGGTGCATTAAAACCCGTATTCGTAATATTTACATTAATATCTGATTCCGTCACTTTTCCATATCCAATACCCCTTAAATATGAAAAAGTCCAACCGACCGCAAGTTCTTTAATTTTTTTGTTAAATATCATTTTTTGGGTATTTTTTAAAATAGGCATACCATAAGACAAATTAAATCTCGCTATTCCAAATCCGTTCCCATTAACATTAAAAGAATACGATTCCTGACCAATGTCATTTAACACCATTCTGAAAGCATCTTTTGGAAAACTTGCTTCCAAATTCATATTTCCTTCGATACTGAATCCAAAATTCTTGTAGTTAAACGCCATCACAGAAAAATCACCTCTTCCAATTACCTCCAAACCTGAATCGGGGATTCTATCCAAAATATCTCTTCTATCACTCTCAGTAAGTTCTTTACCAATCTCATTTCCCTCAGCATCCTTTTGACCTGTTCCAGTAAAGTAGGTATTATAAAAATTTATATCAAACGCATTATTCCCGGCAGAAAAACTGATTGAATATAATCTCAAGTTAAATCCGGGGAGGCCACTTGAAAGGGCAAGATTTGCAGGATTCCAATATATTGCTTCTGGTCCTCTTGCTATTGCAGTGTAAGCATTTCCCAACCCTAAACTAATCCCTTCCTGAGCATTGGAATTGAAAATAATTATAAAAATTAATATTAAAGTAAAAATAATTTTTTTATACATTAATTTATTCCTCCTGAATGAAATCTTCTATACTTATAAAAAGAAAACAAAAATATATAAACTTTTAATCTTTTGAAAGGTCTATTTCTCCGGTCCCGGAAAGAAAAACGTCTTTTACTATAATATGGTCAGTAGATTTTAATTCCCCATTTATAACGCTATCAACAGATACATAAATCCTGAAATAATTGGCGGTAACAAGATTATCGAGTTTTTGCTTATTAATCGATAAATTTATCTGTCCTTCAGTTCCTCTTTTAGGAAGTGTAAGAGAAAATAGAAGATTGTTTGCGGTTACTTCGGTTAAACCCACAAATAATTGAATTGTCCCGGATACTGGGG
>CAZBIT010000609.1:0-1560 GCA_964491835.1 uncultured bacterium | reverse complement strand
ATTTGGTCTTCTGTTATTTCCTTATTCTTTTCCATTTTTTTTACTTTTTCATTTCCATCTCTTCTAACGTTTCTTATTGAAACTTTTGAATCTTCACCGAATTTTTTGACAAGTTTGACAAGTTCATGTCTTCTTTCTTCCGTTAATTTAGGAATAGGAACTCTTATACTATTTCCATCATTAATTGGAACAAGTCCAAGTTCCGACTTTAGAATTGCCTTTTCAATCTCTTTAATCATATTTTTTTCCCACGGCTGAATAATAATCAAATGCAAATCAGGAGTTCCAATATTAGCAACTTGCTTTAGAGACACCAAACCGCCATAATATTCCACCTTAATTCCATCTAATAATGCAGTTGTGGCTTTACCTGTGCGAATTTTTGTTAGTTCACTTTTTAAAATATCAACTATTTTAGTCATTCTTTCTTTAACATCTTTATAAACTTCTTCAATCATCATTCGTTCCTCACTATTGTTCCAATATTTTTTCCTAATATGATATTTTTAAGATTATCTTTGATGAGTAAATTAAATATAATAATAGGAATATTGTGGTTCATACAAAGAGTAACAGCGGTATTATCCATCACTTTTAACCCTTCTTTAACAATTTGAATATACGTAATTTCAGAGAACATAGATGCAGTTTTGTCGATTTCTGGGTCTTTGTCGTAAATACCATCAACTTTAGTGCCTTTTAGCACTATATCCGCTTCAATTTCAATTGCCCTTAAAGCAGCAGCCGAATCAGTAGAGAAAAAGGGATTACCTGTTCCTGCTGCGAATATCACTATTCTCCCTTTTTCAAGATGTCTTATTGCTCTTCTTCTGATAAATGGCTCTGCAACCTCTTCAATATTTATGGCACTCAAAACCCTCGTAAACATTCCCATACTCTCAAGATAATTCTGTAACGCAATAGCATTAACAATCGTTGCAATCATTCCCATATAATCGGCAGATGCTCTATCGATTAAACTGAATTGATTGTTTGAGCCGCGAAATATATTTCCACCACCAACAACTACACCTATTTCAACTCCCAAATCCTTTATAGATTTTATTTCACTGGACATTCTATTAAACACTTCCGGATACAATCCAAATCCTTTTCCTCCAGATAATACTTCGCCACTTATCTTTAATAAAATCCTTTTATATTTTATTTCTGGCATAAAACTTTATTTATATATCAAAATGTATTTTAAAAAATAATATATATCGGAAATTAGATATGAATCTTACTATGAATGGAATAATAAAAATCCTTTAAATATTTTCCCCTAATCTATATCTTGAAAACCTTTTTATAGTAACATTTTCACCTATTTTGCCAATGAATTCAAGGAGAACATCTTTAACAGTTTTAGTTGGGTCCTTAATAAATTGTTGTTCTAAAAGACAAACTTCCTGATAAAATTTTTCGAGTTTTCCCAATGCTATTTTTTCTACTATCTGTGCAGGTTTTTTTAATTCACTTGCCTGTGAACGATATATTTCTAATTCTTTCTCGATTATATCTTTACTAATCTGCTCGCGATTAATTACCATTGGATTA
>CAZBIT010000608.1:0-1563 GCA_964491835.1 uncultured bacterium | reverse complement strand
CATCCTTACTTATGAATGGTTTGTAAACAACTCTTGCTTGTACATTCTCTATATTCAATAAATTTAATTATATTTTCTTCCATTCATTGATGAATCAAGGGAATTATTTCTTTTTGATCGCAGATCATCTTTAATTCTTTTACATAATCCCCGTAAGCCAATACCCAGTGGAACCCCTGCCAGTCATTGAGTATTCCTTCGGTATTATCTACCTTCACTTCTACCTGTGCACGGCATATTCTTAAATCCGGCGACCCTACCACATTCCCCCTGACAATAAGCATTTTCTTAAAATCGCGAGAGAATCCGGCAACAGTTACTATACCTTTCTCAAATGTTGGTTTTAAAGTAGCACTAAAGTTTGATTCGTGATGTGTCCTGACATCGTAAGACAGAGGGGGCTTATCAAATCCTAACATTTTCGTAGGTGAAGTACAGTGTGCTAAAATCAAAGTTCCATCTTCTTCATTTACTGCTGGGTCTTGAAAAAAAGTGGGTTTGCCTGCTATGTAATTCATAAGATAATGTAAAGGTCCTTCAGTAGGGTCTGCCTCACAAGTCGCCACAATTCCTGAATCATTGAGAATGGAAAAAGACATACAGGGAGTCGCTTGTAAATTCCTTAATAGTGGACTAAGGCAATTTACAGTTACCCAATCAGCCTCGTTTTCCTTTATATACTTCATTAAAACAAGATGGAATATTCCAGCCCGCAAAAGTTTCTCTTCGGTTGGTTCCACAACTCTACGAGCTTTAGAAACAAACTCATCAGCAACATTCTTTGCCTCTTTCCGCTTATTATCATCTTTAAAGAACAGATTAAAATCATTCTCGAATTCATCATAGGTATAGAACCGGGTTTCATATCCGAACAATTCGCTCCCTTTCTTAAAAGAGTACCATCCTCCCAGTTTCCAATCAGTATTTACTGGTCCTACACACACAAGTTTAGCAGATGAAATTTTTCTAAGCCCATATATTTCAGCGGTTTTCTCCCTTTGCGCACTTTTAATTATAGAAGACTTACTGGTATTCAAACTCAGAGACAGTCCTGTTGCAGATAAGGTAGAAATTTCCAAAAAGTTACGTCTTGTAATCTCTCCTCTTTTAAACATTTTATACCTCCCGAATAAAATTTATAATTAAATACTCCTATGTTAATGTGATTTTCACTTATATAATCTTCAATTCTCAAGGGTTTGGTGATTTTATTGGTTGAAAATTATATCCCTAAATTCCTCTTAAAATTGACTTTAACTTTTCCCAGTTTCCTTCCACCAGAAAAACATTCTTAGTATTACCTTTTGATTTAAGTTCCTGATAATAAGGTGGAAGAAACAGAGTACCCCAGTATATATTTGGCTTAAATTTGTCGAAGAAAATAACATTTTTTGATCCGGCAACTATAATGTCTAGGTCGGGAAATCCTTCCACAGCGAATATGATATTAACATCAACATCGGGTGTTTTCAATTTTCTAAAATTCTCTATTGCATCATCTTCTCTTTGAATCTCCAATATTCCAGGTAAAAGTTCAATATTTCTACCTTCTTTTTTTAAATC
>CAZBIT010000607.1:0-1576 GCA_964491835.1 uncultured bacterium | reverse complement strand
TTTCTTTTGAAGAAAAGGATGATTGTTTAATAATAAATGGTAAGGGACTTTACGGACTATCAAAACCAGAATCGATTATTGATGTAGAAAATTCAGGGACAACTATTCGATTGTTATCAGGTATTCTTGCCGGTCAGAAGTTTGAATCCGTTATCACCGGTGATAATTCTATTCAAAGTCGTCCAATGAAAAGAATAGTTGAGCCCCTTAAAATGATGGGTGCTGAAATTTGTGGGGAAAATGGTGATAATTATGCTCCTCTTACAATAAAGGGTAAAAATCTTAAGGCAATACGCTATAATTCTTCCGTTGCAAGTGCACAGGTGAAATCCTGTATTATGCTTGCTTCTCTCTATGCCGATGGAACAACGCAAATTTTGGAGCCGTATAAATCAAGAGACCATTCTGAACGTATGATGAAATATATGGAGGCGAATGTTATTATTTCCGAAAATACAATATCAATCGAAGGAAAGCAAAATATTAAAGGCAGAGAGATTTTTATTCCTGGCGATATGTCATCCGCTGCATTTTTTATTACAGGTGCACTCATTGTTAAAGATTCTGAAATATTAATAAAAGACATAGGTGTAAACCTTACAAGAACAGGTATAATAGACGTATTAAAAATGATGGGTGCTAATATCGAAGTTTGTAACGTGAGAGAAATAAATAATGAGCCAGTTGCGGATATTTTAGTAAAGTCATCCAATTTAAAAGGAATTGAACTTTCAGGAGAAATGATTCCAAGAATTATTGACGAGATTCCGATACTTTCGGTTGTTGCTTCTCTTTCTGATGGTGAAACAATTATCAGAGATGCAGGTGAGTTAAGGTTTAAAGAAACGGATAGAATAAAGGCGGTTGTGATGAATCTTAAAAAAATGGGAGCGAATATTGAAGAACTTCCGGATGGGATGATAATAAAAGGACCAAATAAACTTAAAGGAACTACTATAGAAAGTTTTGGTGACCACAGAATCGCACTATCTTTTTCAATTGCCGGGCTTAATGCAGAGGGAAATACTCTTATAAAAGATGCGGAATGGGCTGATATTTCTTTTCCTGGATTTTTTAAAATAATAGAATAATATTTTTAAGATTACAATTAATTAAATTATAATTATGAGTATAAGATATTTAACATCCGGTGAATCACATGGGAAGGGACTTGTCGGAATATTAGAGGGTGTGCCTGCTGGTCTTGAGATTTCTGAAAATTATATTAATCGTCAATTGGAAAGAAGACAACAGGGATATGGCAGGAGCGATAGAATGAAAATTGAATCCGATAGGGTAAATATTATATCTGGCGTCAGATTTGGTAAAACATTGGGTTCTCCAATTGCCTTGACTGTAGAAAACAAGGACTGGGAAAATTGGAAAGAAAAAATGAGCGTAACTCCTTCTGAATCAGAAATAGAAAAAATTACAACTCCAAGACCTGGACACGCTGATTTTGCAGGGGCAATAAAATATAATTTCGATGACATTAGAAACGTCATAGAACGCTCAAGTGCAAGAGAAACAGCAATTCGTGTTGCCATTGGTTCGGTTGCTCGAAAATTTCTTGAAA
>CAZBIT010000606.1:0-1580 GCA_964491835.1 uncultured bacterium | reverse complement strand
GGGATAATGTTTATATTTTTGATAGTTTATCCCGGTTGACCAGTTATTTCAGCGGATGAAGGAATTAAAAGTTTAATAGAGTGGATGATAAATAATTCACAAATCTTCGATTTTTAATATATGTATTATTGAAAAATAAATTTCTGTTTTTGTGAGGATGATATTTTTAAATAAATCGTTTTTTCCTTTTTAAAATTTTTATTAAAAATTTTTATAAATGAGAATTGGGATAAATGGATGGTTTTTGCGTTTTCCTGGAACTGGAATTGGTCAATATTTAGTAAATCTACTCGATAATATAAATATTATTGATAATCAAAATGAATATATTCTGTTTATCGATGAAAAGGCAAAAGACATAAAGTTGAGTGAAAAATTTACAAAAATAATTCTTGAACATCCTGTAAAATTTTTACATAAAGATTTAAAAAAAACTGTATGGGAACAGATTGTTCTGCCGAGAAACGTTAAAAAATATGATATTGACCTGCTTCATATTCCCTACTTTGCGCCTATTTCAAAGAAATTGTGTAAAACGGTTGTAACAATTCTTGATATTGCTCCTCTTGTATTCCCCTTGAGAATTCTTGGGAAAAATGGTTTTTATGATAGATATTATTCAAAGATTGTGACTCCATTTTTGAAAAAAGTGGATTATATTATTACTATTTCTGAATATTCAAAGAAGGAAATCATAAAATATCTAAACATTGATGAAAGCAGGCTAAAAGTTATAAATCTTGCAGTGGGGGATGAATTTAAAGTTATTGAGGATAAGGATTCCGTTATTAGTTTTTTAAAAAAGTATCAAATCGAACCTGGATATATATTTTATCTTGGCGATGGTGGATATAGAAAAAATGTTATGGCACTTGTGAAGTCGTATATTTCTCTTAATAAGGAATTAAAAAATAAATATAAGTTGGTTATAGCAGGAAATGCCGCAAATTCTAAAGAAGTAAAAGAAATTGTGGAAGGTGAAAATGAAAACATAAAATTGATTGGAATGGTAAATTCACAAGACCGTCCATTTTTTTATAATGGTGCTTTTTTATTTGTATTTCCAACCATATATGAAGGATTTGGTCTTCCACCATTGGAGGCAATGAAATGTGGCGTCCCAGTGATAAGTTCCATTTATACGTCTATCCCTGAAGTTGTTGGAGATGCTGGAATATTAGTCCCAACAAATGATTATTTGTCTATTAAAAAAGCGATGGAAAATATTATCGGAGATGATACTTTAAGAAAAACACTAATAGAAAAGGGATTGATACAGTCGCAGAAATTTTCATTGAAAAAGTCTTCTGAAGAAACGTTAAATTTATATAAAGATATTTATAGTAATTGAAGAAGGATAAATTTAAATTTAATTAATGGAAAAGACGGAAGAAAAAATACTTCTTGATATCGGATGTGGTAATAACCCAGTTAATAAGGATGGATATAGAACAATTGGTATAGATTTAAAGAAAAATACAAAAGCGGATGTAGTATGCGATTTAGAATGTTATTTACCATTTAAGTCTGATACTTTTGATGAAATATACTGTTATAACGTCTTGGAACATATCACCAAT
>CAZBIT010000605.1:0-1597 GCA_964491835.1 uncultured bacterium | reverse complement strand
TGGCAGGGGGGAAAACTTACTGAATATACTGCATCGTTCCTGAGTGAAGATAAGGGGGAAAAACAGGATAATACTTCGGTTATTGTAAATGATGATCTTGCCGAAATCAAGCCAAATAAGGATTTTGACAAGCAGAAAAGCGACAAAGAAGCTGATGAATTTCTTAATGCACCGTCAAAAACAAAGGAACAATTCAACAAGTATGCAATGGAAGTACCGCCATTTGACAAAGGAAACCAAAGAGAGTTTGGAACTACAAAGAAGTTATTCAATGCTTTACTGATGCTTGAACCGCCAATAAATAACATCAGGTTCTTGGAATTGGGAGAGAAGTTGAATATTTTGGACACATACAAGGACAAGGAATCGTTTGTGAAGTATGCTCCGGTAGAACAAATAAATTTGCTTTTAAACGCAAATTAAAAGAAATGTCGTACATTTGCAATGAACTCTTGTTGATTTACTGAACTCAAAACTAAGGGGTCTGATTCGAGACGATGATGACCCTTTTTTATTGATAAATTAAAAAAATAAATGTTTTTGTTTGTTTAATTAGGAATAATAGTTTAATTTTGTACTGAATTTAAAATCAATTTACCATGATAGATGTAATAAATTTAATGCTCTTAGGCTTATTTGCGGGTACTATTTCTTTATTTTGGACACGAATATTGAAGAGAAAAATGATACTGAATAAACTTGGAAGGATTCTGTCAAGAATCAATGACTGGCATATTATTAACAAAGAAAAGCCTCATCCATGTATAAAGTTTCTATTTTGTTCTTATTGTCTTAGCCCATGGATTTGTGGATTGTTTGATCTGTGGTATGTTCTTACTTACAATGTGGGCGTAATCCCATTGATTATCGGAATATTGGCGGGATTGGGAGCAGGAAACCTTGCGGTTGAGTTTGTCGCACCATTAAGAAACGAATAATGAAATGGAAGAAGAAATTAAAAAACTTATTGACATAGTAAAAAAATTAGGTTGGCAAATAGCTATTCCTGCAGGCGGGGGTAAGGAAGATGACGGGAATGTTCATGGCATGATAATTGGCGAAGATGCTTATGTTAATTACATTTTAAAACATTTAGACTAATAATTAAGAAAATGGGAGAAATTGCAGATGATATGATTAATGGAATATGCTGCGCTTTATGTGGATGTTATTTCACAGAAGATGGAGAGACGTTATACGAGCATGGTTATCCAGTGGCTTGCCATGATTGCTATGAACAAAATTGTGGTTATGAAGAGGCAGACGAAAATATAGAGACATTATGAGAATATGTGGTGCAAATAGTTGTCCTTTTCCTGTATTCGGCACAGATAAGAATACAAAAATAGGCTATTGCCAACGCCACCAATGGATGAGGACGGATAAAAAGAAGAAGGTAGTACCCGGTAGTAAGTCAAAAGTATATTTCGATTTTGGAATGGCTTCATTATTTTTTAGTGGATCCTCTATTTTTTTCGTCTCTTTTTTTGGTGTCGATGGTGTGGATAAGAGAATATTTTGATAATCTATTTTAAACTCTATTTTTAAAAGATCATTTATTTCGATGAAGTTCTTTAATTTATCTTTAATCAGCTCT
>CAZBIT010000604.1:0-1597 GCA_964491835.1 uncultured bacterium | reverse complement strand
AATTGTAGATTGGGATGTGCATCATGGAAATGGAACTCAGAATGCTTTTTATGAAAACCCTGAAGTTTTTTATTTCAGTATTCATCAACACCCTTTGTATCCTGGGTCAGGTATGGAATGGGAAAAAGGTAAAGGTGCCGGAGAAGGTTTTACAATGAATTTTCCAGTTCCACCAGGAACTGGTAATGAAGTTTATATTAAGATATTTTCAGAAAAATTATATCCAAAAGCGATTGAATATAATCCGGAATTTGTCTTAATCTCTGCTGGATTTGATGCTCATAAAGAAGACCCACTTGCATCCATTTCTTTAACCGAAAATGCTTATAGAGAACTCACAGACATTGTAGTTAAAATTGCTGATGAATGCTCTGGTGGAAGAATTGTATCTATGCTTGAAGGGGGATATAATTTAAAATTTCTTCCTTTATGTGTTGCAGAACATTTAAAAAGTTTAATATTTTTTGAGGAAAAGAAATGAAAATAGAAAAAACTTTCATTATAGTATTTATAATTTTATTTATAGGTATAGTACTTACAATTAAAAAGTTTACAGCATTTATTGAAAAGAAATCTCAAGTTTACGTTCAGGGTGCGTTTTACATTGATAAAAATAATATGTATAAAATAGTTGACAGTGAAATGATTGAGAAGATGCTGAAAGAAATCAATCCTCATATAATAATTTTCAATGAATTGGTTACATATTATGATAATTTGTTTGGCGAATTTGAAAATGGTATATCTCCAGTAGAAAAAGATTCTATTAATAACATTTATTTGAAAAGAATAAAGGAAATAAGTGGTAAATTGCGTTTTGATATAATTCCTTTAGGTTTATGGGAGGTGGAGATAATTCATACAAGGAGGAGTTTTTATAATAAAAATAAGGACAATCCTGATTTTAAAATAAAAGTCGAATCATATAAAAAATTAAATAGCATAATTAGCAAAAAGATTGATGAACTCAAACTCAATGAGAATATTTTATCAATCAATTCTTCCACTTTTGATAATTTGAAAGAGATTGAAGGTGAATATTTTTCTTCTCTTTTCGGTGAAGAACTCAGCAAAAGTAACTTTAAATATATGAATAAAAAACATTCCGATAAAATCAGAGAAATTATAAGAGAGAATAGAAATAAAAAGATGCTTATTATTTATGATTCTAATCAAAAGTATGAACTCGTCAAAGAACTTATAAAGATTCCCGGTATAAATGTTATAAGAATGACAAAACACACAAAAAACAAAAAATAAGGAATTAGTTCGATATGAAATATAAAATTGTCTTAATATTTTTCATTCTCATTGCGAATTTTCTTCCAATTTACCCTCAAGAAAAGAACTACCCTGTATTGAAAGAACTAATAGATATACCTACAGCGGGCTCATTAAATAAAGGGAGTTTTGAAGTGGGCTTGAGAATGTATCCTGAGGGTGGTGTTCTGAGTTGCTTTTCCGTCGGTCTTATTGATAGAATGATGGCGACTGTTTTTTATGGGGGAGAAAATTTTATAGGGGAAGGAGAAGTAAACTGGAATCCTCAGATAGGGTTTGAGATGAGAGTTAGGGTCATTGAAGAATCATTTTATTT
>CAZBIT010000603.1:0-1614 GCA_964491835.1 uncultured bacterium | reverse complement strand
ATTTAATTCCTTCTCCGTAATAAATTTTAACAGTTGAAAACATATTTGGCTTCATTATATATTTTGGATTATTTACGACAGTTCTGATGGCCAGCGTTTTTGTTTCACTATTTATGACGTCTCCGATATAAATAATTTCACCATTATAAACATTATCAGGATAAGCATTTACGATAATTTCAACCTTCTGACCTAATTTTATTTTTGAAATATCTTTCTCATAAACGACCGCATCGACCAAGAATTTAGAGATGTCAATTATTTTAAATAGATTTTTCGTTGATTCGATATATTCTCCAACGGTAATATTTCTTTCAACAATCTTTCCAGAAATGGGCGCCCTTATATCGATAATCGGGAGATTTTCATTAGCACTTACTCCATATACATCTTTCTCGGTTAATCCGATAGAAGAAAGTTTTTCGCTGGCAGATAAATATTCTGCCTCTGCTTTTTCATATTCCGCTTGTGCTAAAAGAAGAGACTTTTTGGGCGATATGTTGTTTTCAAACAAATTTTTATTCCTTTCAAGGTTCTGTTGAGCAAATTCAAGTTCTACCTTCGATTTTATATATTCTCCCTTTATTTCACCAATTTGAAAATTCATAATTTTTGCAAGTACTTGACCTTTTTTAACATAATCACCCTGATTAACAAATATATTATGAACTCTTCCATCAATTATTGAACCAACAATCGCTTCCAGGTCTTGGACGGGCAGTATAGTTGCAGTTGCTGATAACGAACTTTTTATCTCTTTTTTATTAACTTTTGTTATCTCAATATTTAATTTTTGAATCATTTCATCAGAAAGATGCACAGATTTATCGTCAATTTCTTCATTATGGTTGGGGCTTATTTTATTAACCCCCTCTTCTGACTTTTTGGAAGATGACATTCCACATTGATAAAAAATGATTGATAACATCAATAATAACATAATTCTATTAGAAGCAAATCGGAAAATAATGTATTTCATATTTTACTCCAATTTATTAATACATTATTGAAATAATTTAATGATTGCAAATTTTTGTATTTTGTGCTGTTAAATTAATTGTGTTTTAAATGAAGACGTTTTTTGGGATTTTAAATTAAAAGGGAAGAATTAATTATAAATGCTTTTGGAGAGATAATATTATAAAACATTTCGTTATTATTTATAATTCCAATGCAATTCGATGTGTAGAATTTTAAATCATCAGATATCAAACTTAGACCAATAAAGAAAAAAATGCTTGTGTCATTATTAATCTGAGATTGATGAATTAACTTATGAAAAGGGTCATTACTAACGGGAGATTTTGAATGAGTATGAGTTTCTTCATTATTATGAAAAAGCAATTCCACCGAGATAGTGCAATCATTATGAATAGGACACTCTAAACAAAATAATTGTGACGAATCAATAAAATTAAAGAAGATTACAAAATAAATTATAATTATTTTCAATTTGTCCATAAAAACATTTACAAAAAAATCTAATTAAAAATATTTTAATGTCTTATTTAAAATTTGACAAAATAAATTTAATAATAATTCCTTATATTTCAAATAAAATTATATAAAATCTTTGAATTTGGATAAATAATTTTTTATTTCTATTGACAGAAT
>CAZBIT010000602.1:0-1617 GCA_964491835.1 uncultured bacterium | reverse complement strand
CTTTTGTCTCAACATCGGGTGGTCCCAAGTCAAGTTTTTCCTTTTCTATAATTTCTCTCATCCAGTGCATCATTACGGCAACAGCAGTTCGCTCGGTCTTATAAGCACTAGTATCATAAGCGCTTGGAATTTTATTACTTTTTGATTTTGTTTTACTTTTCATAGTCCCTTAAAACATCGTTTACAACTCTCCTTGCAATTTCAAATGTGGCGGCAAGTCGGATAAGTTTAACTTCACCTATACCTTTTATTTCAAGAAATTTATCGAACGGCTGGTTAGCCATTCCCCTAAAGGAACTGAACTTTCTGATAATTTCTTCAGCAATTTTTTCAGCAGATTTGCCTTTTATTCCAGTAGCGATTAATATAGAAAGCAACTCTGCATTGGAAAGTTTATCTGCACCGAGTTCCCATAATTTTCCACCTGGATGACTCCACTTCTTACTATCAGATGAAAACTGATTTTCTACTTTTTTATTTTTTTTCATAAAATATTTTACTATACAATAAGTCAATAGAAGAAATAAATTTAATTTTTAATTTTGAAAATATTTAAAATTAACTGATTTCATTCCCACTGTTGGGATTCAATTTTCATATCTTTTTTGAATCTTCGGAATGATTTCTCTTCTCTTTCCTGACTGGCTATTAAATTTTTTATTACATCGAAGAGGTTTTTACTTGCATCGCAAGTGGGATATTTAAGAAAAAATGGCATTAATTTTTCTGTTGCATCAATAACGTGCTGGTCAACATCAATATGACCCACATACTCCACATCAACCCTCAAATAATCTTTCGCCAATGAAACAAGTTGATATGCTTCTGCTATTTGACTTTTTCGCCTAATTTTGTTCATAATCAGTTTGGGTCTAAAATTTTTTAACACCTTCTCCAAAGTATTAAAGCATTCTTCATCCTCATTTTTAATCAGTTCCAAGAGTTTTGATACTTCAAAAACCTTATTTTCTTGAACATAATTTGTTCTGGAAATAACTTCTTTCAAAATACCATTGTTCTTCGTAATTTCAGACATTTTTCGCCAAACCACGTTTTTTAGAAAAGAATAAGTATCGAGTTTTGCGTTTGGTTCTGGATTACAAATAAGAATTCCCTCGTTCGAAAGGTTAAAAAAATCTATAGTATTAAAGGAAGTCCCTGCCCCAAGGTCAACGATGATAAATTCAGCATCGAGTTTTTCAAGATGTCTTATTAGTTTTAACTTTTTTTGATACTGAATGTTCGCAAGACCAAGAATTTCAGTTCCGCCGGAAATTAATTTAAGGTTATTATTTGGAGTGTCAAGTAGTATGGAATCTAAGTCGGGCACTTTTTTATTTAAAAAATCATTTAACGTAAAATTTGGTCTTTTTATGTTAAGGCAAGTATGAAGATTTGGTCCCCCAAGGTCTGCATCAACAAGAATGACTCTATGATTTAAACTTGCGAGTCCAATTCCTATATTTGCGGAAATTACCGTTTTGCCAGTTCCACCTTTTCCACCTGCAACTGCCCAGACCCTTTTCCCACCAATACCATAATTATTTAGCATAAGTAATCTATTATACAATATATTTTTATTAACGATTTTTATCTAAAAATATATAAAATATTTTA
>CAZBIT010000601.1:0-1638 GCA_964491835.1 uncultured bacterium | reverse complement strand
ACCATATTTACTTAATTTTAAGAGGAAACTTCCCGTTCCGCAGGATACATCAAGAATATTTCCTGAATTTATTTCGTTCATCTTTAAAATGGAAGATATGAAATTTGCCCAGCTTGTGTAATCAACATGCCTCATTATATGGTCGTATATTAAGGCAAGTTTGGAATATTGGTCAACTTTTTTGGATTTTTTTATAAAATTTATCACTGAATCCTTTTATTTTTTTATTTTTAATTTAATTAGTCAGTTATATTAAGTCAAGTCTAAAAAGTTTTTTGATTTCGGTTGAATTTTTGGTAATAATTTCTTATTTTGTAATAAACTATTATTTATTTTCATTTTTCTTATGAGAAAATTCATATTTCTTATCGGATTTTTCTTTACTTCTTCATTAATTTTTGCGCAGTCCCAAAATAAGGATGTTAAAACAGTTAGAAAAGACATCGACAAAATTACAAATGAAATTCAAATCCTTGAAAAGAAAATACAAGAAGAGGAGAAAAAAGAGAAATTAACTGAACGTTCGATTAATAACATTGGGCAGGAAATTTATCTTAGGCAGGTGATGATTGGAAGATTGACAAAAGCCGAAAATCAACTCGAAAAATATACAAGTTACACTAAAAATGAGATTGAAAATAGAGAAAAAGAAGTTCAATTCCTTCGGAATGTATTTAAAAAAAGAATTATACACCTTTATAAGTTTGGCAGAATAAATGAAATTGAGGCACTTTTTTTGTCTAATTCTTTTTCACAAGCGTTAGTTCGATTGAAGTATTTTATGATATTTGCAAATATCGACAAAAATAATATTCGAAAAATTAGAGAAAACGTGAATGAATTAAAAGTTAAAAATGATGGATTATTAGAAGAACTGGAAACACAAAAAGAAATAATCAAGAAAAAAGGAAACGAAAAAGGTATCCTCGCAAGGAGATATGATGTTTTAAAAAAAGAAAAAGATAAGATTAAAAGTAATAGAGAAGCATATATCGCAGAACTCAAAAAGAAGGAGGCTTCTCAAAAGAAACTTTTGGAATTGTTTACTGCATTAAGTAAAAGTAAACCCAAAACCCCATTTGTTATTCCCTCGACGAGTATATCATTTGCTTCACTTAAAGGTAATATGGAATGGCCAGCAAAAGGTATAATTTCATCACGTTTTGGTATGAATTACAATTCTGAGTTGAAAACATGGAAAAATAATCTCGGAATTGATATTAGTGCAGAGCGCGGTTCTGAAGTGTATTGTGTGAGTTATGGAAGAGTATATGATTCCTTATGGCTTCCAGGTTTTGGTCCTATTCTTATAATTGAACATGATAATGGATATATTACATCCTATGCTCATCTTATGGAAATTTTGGTAGAGTTAGGCGATATAGTCTATCAAGGACAGGTAATTGCAAGGGTGGGTGACGTTGGTTCCTTTGAAGGCCCAAAATTAAATTTTCAAATATGGAAGGATGGTAAAAACCTCAGTCCTGAAGTTTGGCTAAAAAAGAGAACAATTTCTGCAGTGATTAAATAATATGTCTATGGTAATTTTATAACAATATAATAAAAATATAAGGTTAAAAATTTATAATGAAAAAAATTGAAAAAAAATTTCAAGAAATTGAGATTGAAAATGTAAAG
>CAZBIT010000600.1:0-1641 GCA_964491835.1 uncultured bacterium | reverse complement strand
AAATAATGTTATAAGAATAAAAAATAGTTGAAAAAGTAAAAAATAATTATTATATTATTTAGATTTTTAAATATCTCGGATTAAATATATTCAAATTGATGAAATGATTAATATATTCAAAATCACAAAAGATGGATTGAAAGAAGTTAGTGAGATTGAGAATGATTGTCTGATAAATATAATATCACCTTCCAATGAAGAGTTGGAAAAATTAAGCAATAAAATAAACATTCCATTGTATTTGCTGACAGACCCTTTGGATATTGATGAAAGAGCAAGAGTAGAGAAAGAGGAAAATTATATACTGACAATATTAAGAATACCTTACATTAATGAGGAAAATTCTGATGTTCCTTTTATGTGTTTACCTCTTGGGATAATTATTTCTGAAGATTTGATAATCACCATTTGTTTAAAAGAATATGAAAGTTTTTTTAATATCCTTAACGGAAAAAACAGAAAAAATGTTTTTACAAATAAAACCCGTTATATTTTGAATATATTTTCTAAAACGACTCTTCTATATCTAAAATATTTAAAAGAAATTAATACTTTAACGGATAGGATTGAAAAAGAACTGCATAAATCAATGAAAAATACGGAACTAATAAAACTATTGGATGTTGAGAAGAGTTTGGTTTATTTTACAACTTCTTTAAATTCAAATGAAATTATGATGGAACGACTTGAAAAGACAGGAGTTTTAAATTTGAACATTGAAGACAAGGATTTATTAGAAGATATAATTATAGATAATAGACAAGCCATTGAAGTTGCAAATATCAACACCAATATTCTTAGTGGAATGATGGATGCTTTCGCATCGGTTATATCAAATAATTTAAATGTTGTTATGAAATTTCTAACATCGGTTACCATTATATTAATGATTCCAATGTTAGTTGTAAGTATAATGAGTATGAATGTAAAATTACCCTTCCAAGAAGATCCTCATTCTTTTTTTATGATTACAAGTATCTCATTTATTTTATCATTAATAGGTGTCATTATCTTTCTAAGAAGAAAATTCTTTTAATTATAGCGCTAAAGGATACATTAATGCTTTCAAACTGTTTGACTTGGTTTTTAATGATAATTTAAACAAGTTTCAGAATATAGACAAATCAGAAAAATTCAAAAAAGAAAATAAAATTAGAAATATAATTCCTAAAGTTGAATTTGAACTTGATAATCGTATCTCATCAGAGCATTTTGGACAATCTTTTAATTAAAATTAGATGTAGTTCCGGTTAATATATAAAAAAAGAGGGTAAAAATTAGTAGCAGAGTGAGTCCAGAATCAGTTGAAAAGTAGACAAGAGGAAGATTACAAAGATGTATTCAGCAGAAGAAAATATAAGGATTGTCTAAAAAACTAATTGATGAAATAAAATTTACATATTCGTTGTGTTTGGATTTATTTTGATATTTTTAATTGTAATATTTCCCCTCTCTTTCAATTGCACCAATGTAAGTCCGATGCAAATTAGCCAGTTCATCTAACTTTTTTTTGATATATTTTTCTCTTTCCTTTTTTTCTAATTATACTGAATTTTATTAAAATATTACTCATATATTTCTTTACATTTCATATAAATTATAAAAAATTCCATATTCTATAAAAAGCATTTAAATAAATAA
>CAZBIT010000599.1:0-1644 GCA_964491835.1 uncultured bacterium | reverse complement strand
GTGATGACCATGGTAAAACCTGGAATATTGGAGGATCTGTCGGGAAATATAATGTAGAGCCGCAGGTTGTAGAACTTGCTGACGGTTCACTTATGATGAATATGCGGCAGGTAAAAAATATGGGATACCGGATGTATTCGGTATCAAAGGACTTTGGACTTACATGGTCGGAAGTAGTTAATGAAAAAACTCTGCCTGAGCCCGGTTCGGGATGCCAGGCGAGTTTTATCAGATATACGGACGTTCGGGACGGATATAGTAAAAACAGAGTGCTTTTCTCGAACCCCGCAAGCAGTAAGGGCAGAGTTAATATGACGGTTCGTGTTAGTTACGATGAGGGAAAAACCTGGCAAACTTCAAAAGTCCTCCACAAAGGGCCTTCCGCTTATTCCTGTCTCACAGTTTTATCAGATGAGACAATCGGAATTCTTTATGAGCGAGGCGAGAAAAATCTATGCGAGACTATGACTTTTGAACGGTTTAATCTTGAATGGTTGACTGACGGAAAAGATAAATAATATTATTTTTAATTTCATAAATATCATATTTTTGCTTTTTAAAATAAATAATGGAACTTATATATTATTTTATGAGTTTATAATCATAATTTCATTAAATTAAAAGATATTATGAAAACTGAATATGCACAATTGAAAGCAGAAATTCTATCTGCTATCGCTCATGAAAATAGAATTAAAATCGTTGAATTTTTAGCAGATGGACCAAAATGTGCTTGTGAAATCGCTCCAGCACTTAGATTGGAACAGTCGAATTTATCGAGACATATGAAAGTTCTAATTCAAGCCGGAATTGTTAATCACTGGAAGGATGGTAGGAAATCAATGTATGAAATCTCAGACAAAAATATTTTAAAGATATTGGAATTGGTAACAATTATTTTAAAAAATAAAACAAGAGATAGAATTAAAATATTAGAAATATAATTTTTTTAATTTATATATGATTATATAATCATATAATCTATTAATCAAGAAAGGAGACGTAAAATGATTATTAATGTATTGGGTCCTGGATGCTATAATTGTCAAAAATTAGAAGCCAATGTAAAGGAAGCTATCAAAGATTTCAGTGAAAACTTTGAAATTCAAAAGGTTACGAAAATAAATGAAATCGCTTCTTATGGCATAATAAGGACACCCGGGCTTGTTATCAACAGCAAAATAAAAAGTCAAGGTAAAATTCCAGACATAGAAACAATAAAACAATGGATTAATGAAGAATGGATTAACGAAGAATTGAAAGGATAACAAATAATAATGAAAGAAAGAACGAAGTTACTTCTTATTATAACAATATTTTTAAGTGCATATTTTATTCCTTTTGGAAACATCAGAATACAACAATCGATTAATGAAGCGTTTTTAATGCTTCAAGATTATGCTCGTCATCATATAATACTTTGTCTTATTCCCGCATTTTTTATTGCTGGTGGAATTGCCGTTTTTTTATCGCAAGATGCTGTATTAAAATATTTTGGGGCAAATGCAAAAAAGTGGATTTCATATAGTATAGCTTCCATTTCGGGAACAATATTAGCAGTTTGTTCCTGCACGGTTCTTCCTTTATTTGCAGGAATTTACAAAAGAGGTGCGGGTTTAGGTCTAGCGGTTGCTTTCTTATATT
>CAZBIT010000598.1:0-1658 GCA_964491835.1 uncultured bacterium | reverse complement strand
GAGGTATGGTTTTAGTGAATATTCCTCAAGAAACCGCAAATAAAATTGTTAAAGATTCGATTGAGACAGGTGTAAATTATTTTGACGTTGCACCATCATACGGTAGAGGTGATGCAGAGTCCAAGTTAGGTATTGCCCTTGAACCATATAGAAAAAAGGTATTTTTAGCGTGTAAAAGCACAGAACGAACAAGAGATGGAATAATTAAAGAAATGAACGAATCTTTTAAACGACTTAAGACCGATTATTTTGACCTTTATCAACTTCATTCTCTTACTACTCCGGAAGACATAAAAGTTGCATTTGGGGGGAATGGTGCATTAGAAGCAGTTGAAAAGGCAAAAAAAGATGGTTTGGTGAGGTATATTGGTTTTTCTGCTCATTCAGTAGAATCGGCAATGGAAGCTTTGGAAAACTATGATTTTGATACAATCCTTTTTCCAATAAATTTTACAATGTGGTATAAAGGGAATTTTGGTCCACAGGTTGTGGAATACGCCAAAAGTAAAGGAGCAGGAGTGCTTGCAATAAAATCTATGGCTTTTTCAGTTTTACAAAAGGGCGCAAAACGCCAATTCCCGAATTGTTGGTATCAGCCACTTTCAACTGAAGAAGAAGCATCTCTTGGATTAAGATTTACACTCTCGCAACCGGTTACTGCGGCAGTTCCACCTGGAGATGAAAAACTCTATCGAATGGCTCTCAAACTTGCTCCTTCTTTTATTCCGCTTTCTGAAAAAGAAAAAGATATTCTCAAGCAAAAGGCAGAAAATGTTCAACCTGTTTTTCAATATCCATCTCATGAATACGATATTATTAAAGGTTAAATTAAATCGAATTTTTAATAATATCTTTTTTCCTTCATTAAATAAAATTAGAAACTATTATTTAAGCGTGAGAATTTTTAAATATGGCATTTTAAAAGTGCTTTTGTATGGGTATGTAGTTTCATTATTTTAAATAATTTTTATACAAAAGAAACGACAGGGACAATTCAAAAAAGAAACGTAAATAATCCTTCGAAATTGGCAGTTCTTTGGACAAGTGGTGACAGAGAAGTTGCATTGAAAATGGTTTTTATGTATGTGAGTGCATCAAAAAAAATAATTGAGTATTACTAAAATTTTCAATACAGATTGAAAAAATTAGGGTATTTACATTGAAAGCCATTGTTATTACACGAACAGGGGGACCAGAAGTTTTAGAATTAAGGGAAATTCCCGACCCTGTGATTCAGAAAGATACAGAAGTTCTCGTCAAGATTAAAGCTGCCGGTGTGAATCCTATCGATACTAAATTGCGGAAAGGCGAGACGTATTATCCTGTTAAAATTCCGATGATACCTGGTTTTGACGGTGCAGGAATAATCGAGGAAATTGGCTCTGAAGTGAGGCGATTTAAGGTTTATGATGAAGTTTATTTTTTCAATGGTGGCACAGGTGGTTATTCTGGAAATTATGCAGAATATACTACTGTTGATGAAAAATATGCCGTTCTTAAACCAAAATCCATAACTTTTGTTGAGGCAGCAGGTGCTCCTCTTGTTTTAATAACTGCTTGGGAATCCTTGTTCGATAGAGGTAATTTAAAGGAAGGTCAATATGTTTTGGTTCATAGTGGCGCCGGTGGAGTCGGACACGTTGCAGTGCAATTAGCAA
>CAZBIT010000597.1:0-1660 GCA_964491835.1 uncultured bacterium | reverse complement strand
CGAAGTTTCGGGATCAGGATCTATTTGTTGATTTATGAATAAATCAGGTTATTTAATGAGTTACAAATGATTTTGGGAAATTCATATTTTAATTAGGGCTGAAATATAAAAATGATGAAGTTGGAAATGATAGAATTTTATAAAATAAACTTATCTAAAGGTTATTCCAATGCCTGCAGAAACTGAATTGTATTTTCCAAGATTGATTTCACTATTTAAGCTTAATAATCCAAGTTTAACTCTTAACCCGCCCACGAACCGAAGATTATTTTTTTCATTAGTAGAATATGTGACTTTGTTTCCATTGAATTCACTTCCTGGGTCATTCACAGTGTAGTTTAGATTGACGTTTGTTGATTCATAACCTAATCCACTAAATATTGTGAATATTAAAAAGTTTTCGCTTAGATGAGTATTTATTGCAAAACTTTTTGAATCGACTATATCTCCCGCTTTAAGCATCTGATAAGTTGTTTGAATTGAAATGTCGGGAAAAAGGGGAACGTTCAGCAGATATTTTTTTATATTATGTTTTAAACCTATTCCGTATAATGATATATCTCCAAAATCTCCAAGGTTGAATTTTAGGAATCTAATCATTATTTCAAAGTTGTTTCCTAAACCGAAACTAAGTTGTGGGACTGCCATAGGAACAAGTTTAACATCCATTCCCCCTGGATTAATGTTGGGAAGATCGTTATCTCTTTTTTTGCCGAAAACCGTACTCCATTCCTGGTTTCCTCCGGGGATGTGGATTGTATTCCCATTTATAGTTTTTTCCTGTTCAGGCACGTATGCTGTGAAGATTTTGTCTTTATCGGGTATTATAACTCCAACACCCTTTATGGTTAGGTCAAAACCGCCTATTTTATGCGTTTCAGCAGTGTGATAAAGTCCAGAATTTATTGCGGAACTGAATGCAGTAGTAAAGGGTTTGAAATATCCATCGATTTGCTGGTCTGTGACTTTTTCTATAAAACCTTTAAAATCATCTTGAGCAAAAATATTGGCAAATAAAATCAATTTTAAAAAAACAATAAGCAGGAGTATTCTTTTTATCATTTGTTATTTCTCCAGAGGATTCCTGAATTCTATTATATTATTATACTATTTTATTATTAATATATTCAATTTTTTTATTTTAAGAAATAATTTTTTATTAAAATGTAATTTTATAAGGAATTGTTTAAATGTAAATTTTCACTTGACAATTTTTCAAATAAATGTAAATTGTAACAAAAGGATAATATTTATTGATTTTAATGCCATGGGGGTGGTTTGTAAGAACCTGAGAAAAAACCCCTTGAACCTGAACTGGATAATGCCAGCGTAGGGAAGTGGCCTAAAAGTATATGATTTTTGCCACAGCTTGCGCTGTGGTTTTTTATTTTAGAAAGTTATGGAAGAAAAGGAACAAATTTTAGGTAATCTTTGTCTGGCAATAGGGATGCTTCAAAAAAGTAAATCTTTTGGAAGGATAATTCCAGAGGTAAGAACGAATATTGTCTTTTGTCTTAGGAATGCAAAGGGTGTAAAAGATGTTGCGGGTATTGAAGGGAGAATAACAAAAATTGAAGGAAGACCACATCCTTCTGGTTATCCAAAGTTTGGGGCTTCCGACCATCTTGCAAGAAAAATTCTTGAAATAAGAAAATATAAT
>CAZBIT010000596.1:0-1664 GCA_964491835.1 uncultured bacterium | reverse complement strand
GGGTTTTACCCTTTGTTGTGCACGAGTAGTGTGAACGAATGGAAATCCTGAAATTGCTGCTGTTGCAACTGCTCCAGTTGCTAAAAAATCACGACGTGTAATTCCACTCTTTTCATTATTTTTCATTTTTAATCTCCTCTTTGATTTAATACTGTTCAATTAGAAATATATTTTAACACTTGATTATTTTTTAAACCAGTGATATAATTATATTTAAAAAATTAAGCATTATACCCCCTAATAAAGGAGGTTCAACGCAATATGTTATTTGCTATTTTAAACCGATATTTCACATATCAATATTCTAAAAAAGGATATTCAGGATTCTGTTAATTTATGGTCACAATTTAACACATCATTCTGCAAGATGCAAATGAATAAAGTATTGATTTAATTAAATTTATCGATATTTAAGTGTTTCGCATCGTAATGTATCCTAAAAGTCAAGACATTTTTAAGGGATTCAAATATTATGATAAATTTTATCGCTTTTTTTATTACAATCCCAACAGTGAAAAAGATAATGGATTTATTGTTGTATTTTTATTTGATTAGTCGTAAAATAAAGCATTAATATTCATCAGTCAGTCCAAATATAGGTTTATTTTTCATCCAATTTCCCCTTGTAAAATCTGGAAATCCAACAGGTGCACCACCCTTGGCAACGGATTCTTCTGAAAGAGGTGTTACTACTGTCCATGCTGCTGTATCATAAACGTCGATAGGAGTTGGTATTTTTCTTTTCACACATTCCACAAATGCGCGCGTTTTTAAGTAATCAGCACCCCCATGACCATACTTCTCTTTTGTCTCAAGACTTTTTTTCCATAACGGGTGTTCATATTCTTCCTGATATTTATCGAAAGACTCCCATTTATGTTCAGGACTTTTACCATCTATATATATTGCATTGACCAAATCCCTATGTTCCATCCAAACACCTCTTGTCCCCTGAACAACATACATATTAGAGTATGGACGGGGAGAATTTGTATCGTGGTTAATTATAATTGTTTCTCCATTTGCACATTTTATTACTGTAGTTACTATATCTCCAAGAGCAAAGTTTATTTTTGCATTAGGATGGTCTTCACCAACATTTCTTACAATGTATTCATGTAAACTTCTGGATTTTGTCGCTGTTGAAGTTAAAGAGACCATTCTATTGCCTCTGTCCGTATTAAGACAGTTTGCGATAGGGCCTAATCCGTGAGTTGGATACAAATCTCCATTATGGGTTACTGAGTGAAATGTTCTCCACTCGGCTTCACCTTGTGCACCTGGTCCGAATTGGACACCGGGTCTGAATTTAACACCCAAAAGGTCATGACAGTATCCGCACTGACAGTGGGTTAGTTCTCCAAATAAGCCTTCCCTTACCATTCTTAAAACAGCCATATTACTTCTGTCGTAGCAGTGATTCTCCAGCATCATACAGGGCATTCCAGTTTCTTCGGATGTATTCACAAGGTCCCATAATTCTTCAATCGAAGATGCTCCCCACACTTCAGGTGCACAATATTTACCTGCCTTCATTGCCGCAACTGCCATTGGAGTATGCCAAAGCCAAGGAGTTGCTATAATAATGCCATCTATATCATTGCGGGTAACTAAATTACGAAAATCTTCTTCGCCATTTGAGTATCCTTCAGGTCTTTTTCTGC
>CAZBIT010000595.1:0-1680 GCA_964491835.1 uncultured bacterium | reverse complement strand
TCTATTTTTGCTAAAATTAGTTTTTAAACAGAGTCCTTATATAGTTTTTCTTAACTTACTATGTTTATAACCATAAAAAATATAGATAACAATTCCAAAAATAAACCAAATAAGAAATCTTATCCATGTAATTAAAGGGAGACTTAATGTAAGATATAAACAGGAAATTACTCCTAATGCTGGAATTATGGGATTCAATGGGGTGACAAAAGGTCGTGGTCTATTTGGTTCTTTTATTCTGAGAATAATAACGCTAATACAAACTATAATAAAAGCAAACAAAGTACCAATATTTGTTAATTCGGCAGCTTCTCCGATATTAATAAAACCTGCAAAAAATGCAATAACGCATCCAGTAATAATGCTTGACAAATAGGGTGTTTTGAATTTATGGTGAACTTTGGAAAAAGCGCTTGGCATAAGTCCATCACGTGCAATTGAAAAGAATATTCTTGATTGACCGAGAAGTAAAACGAGAATAACTGATGTTGTTGCCATTATGGCACCAATTGAAACGATACCGGATGCCCATTCAATATTAATATATCTTAATGCATAGGCAATTGGGTCAGCTCTCCCTAATTCGGTAAATGGCACAATACCTATAAGAACAATTGAAACTACAATGTAAATAATCGTGCATATTAATAATGAGCCAATAATTCCAAAGGGAAGGTCTTTTTGTGGATTTTTTGTTTCTTCGGCGAAAGTAGAAATAGCATCAAATCCAATGTATGCAAAAAATATTAATGCTCCCCCCACCATTACTCCATTCCATCCATTAGGGAAAAATCCATAATCCGGAAGATTGAAATTTATTGGTTTTATAAAAAATATACCTATTAATACAAAAAACAAAAGAATAATGAGTTTTGTAATAACCATAATTGAATTGACAAACGAGCTTTCTTTTATGCCTATCACCATTATTATCGTTATTAGAGATATAATAAAAATTGCTGGAAGATTCAAAGATACCATGTAACCAAAAAATTGTGGCACTTCTTTTGCCAGAGAAGGATTTAAACTTATTTGATGCAGAAATGTTTGGTAATCCAAAGATAACCATATTGGCAATTTTATTCCTAAACTTTGTAATAAACTCACTATATAAGCACTCCAACTTATAGAAACTGATAATGCTGCGACATTATATTCCAGGATAAGGTCCCATCCAATAATCCATGCAATAATTTCTCCAAGTACTGTATAAGAATAAGTATATGCACTACCAGAAATTGGAATTAACGAAGAAAATTCTGCATAACATAATGCAGAGAAACTACATGCAAGCCCAGTAATAAGAAAAGAAACGATAATTCCAGGACCAGCCCCAATTCTAAAATCCGTCCCTGCAGTAGCCGTTCCAATAACTGTAAAAATTCCAGCTCCTATAATACATCCAACACCAAGTGCAACAAGTTCCCACCTCGAAAGAGCTCTCCTTAACTGTGTCTTTGAAGATAAATTCTCTGATAAAAGAGTTTCTACATTCTTTTTAACAAAAATGTCCTTTATCATTACTATTTCGCTTTTTAAATTTTTTCGATTTACTGTCCAATTCCGAGAATGTATTAAATTTAGTGGAAATTTAAAATTGTAACTCTTAACTTTGAGAAATAATATTTTGCATAAACTTTAAAAAAAAGGAGTCACTGATGAGAAAGATAATTAAAAGAC
>CAZBIT010000594.1:0-1683 GCA_964491835.1 uncultured bacterium | reverse complement strand
ATATTGATAATAAAATAATGATTAATTTTTTTGATAGGAAACCTGTTTTCATATTCTCTCCTTAATTTTTTAATTTAAATAAACATCGGATGTAATAAAATTCTTTCCCTATATTTACTTCAGTAATAGGAACCATATATATTGTCGAAACCACTGGCAATCTAACATGATAAGCGTTCAAATGCTTGAAAAACTGAGTCGGTTTTATACGTCAGTAGAAACTAATGATTAGTTCTTCATTTCAACTTTGATTGTATTACAACAGACCTGAGAGCTTTGAGGTAACTTCCATCCTTGTCGCCCTTGGTTGGAGCAATATATCCACCCTCACCGTATTCATTCCATGCATAAATCAACATAATTTTTTCACGTGTTGTTTTCTCTGGATTCTTTTGCATCCATTCGATTGCTTCCTGAACCATTTCCTTAAACAGTTCTGGAGTACGGCCTATGAAATAGTAGGATAGTGGTGTATTCTTACTTATGCCTTTTGGTCCTTCCCAGGGTCGCAGATCCCATCCGGATGTAACGCATGGAATACAGGGTTGTTCGGGACTGCCAACGCCCCATCCCATGCTTCTGTTGAATTCTGCAAGTTCACTGTATTGAAACTCTTTGGCACCTTTATGGTATCCAGGTCCGCAATTGTATAAAGTCCTATGAGTGTATCCCATTTCACGGGAACCTTCATAACAAGCTGCAATGGCAACACCCGGAAGACCGGCATCTTTTGCTATTTTTTGGAGATATTCAAAACCCTCCTTACTCCCTCCTTTGGGCAAGAAAATTATAATTAATGGTTTCCCATCCACAGTTAGATGACGTTTGTCCTTCAATAACGGAAGCCAGATGTCTGCTGCTCTTTTCCATTCCTCGTCACCTTTAATCTCAAATCCCTGATGGTTTGCAACAAGGAGACAGAATTTCATTCGATTATTATTTTTTGCATTTAGAAACAAATTAACGCACCCGTTTTTTGGGTCTTTTTCAATATCTTCTTTTCTATTATGCCAATACCAGTCGAAAGCGAAGAAGTATATACCATTATCGGCTGCCACATTGATTTGCTGTTCCATAATAGACAGCGAATCATCCCGCCATCCCCAGATGGGTTCACGGTCAGGGAATTCTTCTACCAGCCGTTGAGTGAGCAACTCAGGTGCATTTTTTGCCCATTCAGCGGTATCAGAATGTCTGTTTTTCCCTGCCCAGCCATCAAAGTAATAAACTCCAACCTGAGCTAATAATGTGTCTGAAACATTCTTAAGTTTTTCACTGTTCTGTTGTTCTTTCGGCTTTTCCTTACACTGTGGAGCAGATATCATTATCATCGCTCCTATCAATATCAATAAGGTAACTCGGGACATATAATAACCTTCTTTTTAATAATGAAATAATCTGTAAAATAATTTATAATTATAACGGAGACAGAATTGAACTTAATTCAACAATCTTAATTTAAAAAATATACATTCTCGATTATGCAAAATCAAGTTTAATTTGTCATATTCCCAATGAACCATTACATTACTAAAATTATCCAACAAAAAGTTTTTTCAACAATGAAAAGTTATTATTTTTTTTGTCAGTTGAATTTTATATATTAAAATTAGAAATATCTGTTGTAAATTATTTCATATTGTTAAAAAATAAATTTTTGGAGGCTAATAATGGTGAAGAATA
>CAZBIT010000593.1:0-1683 GCA_964491835.1 uncultured bacterium | reverse complement strand
TTTAATGGTAAAATACTATATTTACACTATAGTGTCATTGGTTCAATTCCAATATTGCATATTTTGACTTAAGAAGATTCGAACTTCTATATTTCTTATTATCAATAAGATGCCTTACCATTAGGCCATAAGTCATTATAAAAATTATATTAGTTTAATTTGTTAACCTACTTTTTCAGCAATATTTTAAAATATAAAGTTCAAAAATTATTTTTATTTACTTCCTTCAAAGATTATCGTTCCATAAGATAAAGGATTATGAAAAGCAGGTGGCGACCATGAAGTTGCTATAAATTTACCATCTTTTCTATTTTCTCCTCTACAGAAATCAATTTTCCATTTATCTCCAACAACTGGGGGGACATTTGGTGCTGTATAAATCATATTAAGCGGAATTGCTACCTCAAAATCCCAGTATTGGTCAGTATCATTCCTGTTATCGACAGTTCCAACGACTTTTACGGCGCTCTTTAATCCTTTGCAATCCCATTTCCAGAGTTGATATATATCTTTTCTATTATTGTATTTGTTAAGTATATAAAGGTCAAGAATTGTATTTAAGGGATTGATTTCGAATTCTGCATAAGTCTTTGGACATCCATCTGCATCGATAAAAAATTCTACGACTTCTTCTAACCACAAACTATCATCATAAGTAGTTCTTGTTGACCAGATATCATCATCTTCTACGTGAAATGCACCGTAAAGATAATTATCATCCCAAAGCCATTTAAACGTTGTCTTTAATTCTGGAATTGAACCACCCTGATTAATGAAGTGTCCTTCTTCTCCTTTTTTCCATACTTCTTCAATTACGTTACCGTCTATTACTATTGCTTCAGAAATTTTATAACAATGATAAACAGGTAGCGATTCAGCAGATTTTTTCTTAGCACAATAAATAAATGATAGCAAGAAAATAATCAACATTAAATAATTTTTGTTTCGCAACATATTTCCTCCTATAATATTTTGAAAGTTGTAAAAAAACATTTTAACTCCTAATGGCGAGGTGAAGAACACCTCACCAGGCCAAGAAAATATGACGAATATAATAATAGAACCATATATACTTCCGCTGGCGAAGTCCTGTCCCGCTTAGCGGGACGGGATTCACCTTCGCTAACATTAAGTTTTAATAACAATCTTTAAATTCAAAGAAAATTTTTCCGCTGGCGAAGGTGTTCTCCACCTTCGCCTACTTTAATATTTTCAGTTTTTTTAGCAGGTCTATAAATAAAAGCACATATTATTCCACTCAAAATAGTCGCAATTACACCAAAAATAAACCATATTAATGGCCAACTACCAGGGAAATTAAAGTTTGCATACTCGAACAACATTTTTGGAAACCATAAGAATGAGCCAATTACCAATCCAAATCTCAGTCCTTCTTTTAATCCTTTACCTTCATAACCTTTGACAAATATATAACAGAAAAGAAATGAAAAAATTACACCAGCAATTATATTCAACATCATTATATCCGCACCATCGGTTCTCATTAATTCAATATTTTCTATATAACTTTCTCTTAAAATAATAACGTGCCCAATATACTCAACAAGGAAAAAAATAATAAAAACAAATAAACTTATAATAACATACCTGCTTTTATTCATTTTTCTACGCCCCTTTTTTTTATTATAATTACATATTTAATTTAGAATTTCCGCTGGCAAA
>CAZBIT010000592.1:0-1689 GCA_964491835.1 uncultured bacterium | reverse complement strand
TTTAATTTCATATATTTATATATTTTTTTATTTTAAACTAACAAATATGTTAAAATGTTCATCTAATAAATTTTTAAATAAAAAAAGCCCTTAACTTCTCCATTCATAAAGAGAAGTCAAGAGCTTTCATTAAAGGTTCAAATTAAAAAATTTCTACTAATAAGTTTTAAATTTTCATGGAACAAATAAAACAGTATGAGGATAAATTAAATTAGGATCAGTTATAATAGTGTTATTTGCCTCATAAATCTTTTTCCATTGGAATGGGTCATTGTAAACTTCTGGTAGTCCAGAAATCTTTCTCAAGAAATCACCTTTTTTCACTAAATACTGACCTTTTTCAACTTGTCTATGAATCTTAAATATCTGATTCGCAAATATTAAATCAGGATTTTTGATTTCTCCTCTATTGAAACTATAAATCCTCATCCATTGATATGGGTCTCCATAAATATTGGGTTTTTTGGCAATCATCCATAGATAATCACCCTTAAGTACAGTGTAAGTTTCAATTTTCGGTTTCGCCTGTGCCGCTCTTGCTTTCAATTGCTCATATAAACCCTGAACTTCCTTGAGTAAAGTAGCGATGATAGGAATCCTTGCCCTTCTGTCACGAGCCATCTCTTCCAATCTCTTTCCAATCTTATCAACTTCATCCAACCTTAAATATAACTCCTCAAGTGATAACCTTAAAAGTCCATTTATTTGGTCCCGAATTCTCAACAATTCCTGCCTAAATGCTTCTATCTGTTCCTGATTATAACCCAAAATCTTATAGTACTCTTGTTGCATAGCAGCAATTTGGTTATCAAGATTTTTGAGTTGGGCTCTTAAATCCGCTATTTCTTTTTCAAGTTTCGCAATCTCCGCTTTTGCAACTCGCTCTCTCTCCTGACATTGTGCCAATGCTTTATTATACTCTTCTATCCTCATCTTCTCCTTTTGTTGAGCATATAAAGAGCTGGTATTAACGGTTAAAATTACGGCAAAACCTAAAACTAATATAAAAAGCAATTTTATTTTTTCTTTCATCTTTAACCGACTCCCTCTTTGAATTTAAATTATTATGAAATTTCTATAAAATTATCTAATAACGTCTATTTCTTTTTTAATTTTATCCAACGCCTCTTTTTTAGGCGCTATTTCTTTTTCAAGCTGGGCTTTTTCAGCTTTAAGTGCATCTATTCTCTTTTCTGCCGCAGTCGCTGCATCGCATGCTTCTTTGAGTGCTTTTAATTGCTCCTGTGAAGCATACTTTGTACAGCCAGTCGAAAATATCCCAATAATAAATAAGGTCAAAGTTATTAATACTATGAATTTTTTGATTCTTTTCATAATTATCAATTTCCTCCTATAAACCAATACTTGAAGATTTATTCACAACTTCCTACAAAATTTGATTTCTAAATTAGAGAAATCAAAAAAAATTATTATTAAACCATGTAATTAAATGTAAAATAAATTTTTTTTAATTTCAGTTTAAACTTAATAAATTTATTTATAATTGTCAAGAAAAAAAATTAAATTATTATTATTTTTTGAATATTATTAAAAATTTATCTCACAATTTTTATACCTAATTCTTTCAATTGCTCTGGAGATACTTCAGTTGGAGAACCATCCATAAGAGAAATAGCACTATTTGTTTTCGGGAAAGCAATAACTTCCCGAATGGATTTAGCACCAGAA
>CAZBIT010000591.1:0-1697 GCA_964491835.1 uncultured bacterium | reverse complement strand
ATTAGTTTCATCACTTGAATCAGCAGGGACCAGAGTAATTATTATCAATCCTATCGATGAACTGATTACCGACATTAAAAAAGGGGTATTTGTTCACTATATTGGTGAAACATGGTGGGAAATAATCCAAAAATATCAGGTTACAATTAAAGTGAAATATGGAAAAAAAGAACAAATTGCAGAAGTGCCAAAATATTCCGTTTTGAAAGAAGAAGATTCCAAACAATATAAGGTCTGGTTCAGACGACATCAGAAGATTCCGGGAACTATTGAACAAATATTGGTAAAAGAACTTCACATAATATTTGATCATGATAATGTCATTCCTGAGGATATCCGAGGTATAGCACTTCAACGGGCCGGAATGAAAATTTGTACGATAGAACCTCGCTATATGGATAGAAAAATTGCCGAAAGGATTTATGGTTTTATTAATTTTGATGAAATTACCGAGGAACTGATGCTTGATGATGAGGGCATTGAACATTATTCATATGATTTTCGAAAAGCTGTGCCCGGTGCGATAAAGAGGTATGTTGATGAAGAAATTTACAAATTTGCGAAAGAAAAACTTGGCTATGGAATTGATGCAAGAGAAATGCGAAGAAAACAGCAGCAAAATGCAGAAAGAAGAGCAATAGTTGCGGTTAATAATATTGCAAAAGAAGTTGGTATTGGAACCGGACCTGGACGGGGCACCGGGGGTGGAGGCGCCGGACCGAAAAAACCAAAAAAAATCTATATTGAAATGCAGGATGTTATATTCCCGAGAGAGCGAGATTTCAGGATAAATTATGGCGAAAAGATTTCAAATATCATTTTTAAAGTGGTAAATGAGTCAGATTCTGAAATTACAGTTAGATCAAAGTTATTCTTACGATTTTATGATAAACTGATTAAAACTTTTAATGAACAGGATATCCGGCTCCCTCCAAAAAGTTCTTCCGGTTTTATTGGTCCGTTCGATCAGATAATAGCTGAGAGTGAATTTCCAGATAGGGGGCGGTACACATTGGTGGCCAGAATCCTCTCACTTAATGAAAGTACCAAAGGAGACGAGTTGGATATTGAAAAAAGAAGTTTTTATCTTGAGGATGATCCACCGATACGGGGATTATTTGAAAAATGTGAACCGCTTGAATTTCCTGAAAGAGCAAAAACAATCTTGGCCGAGTGCCTGAAAGGAGAGAGCGGTGGTCTTGTTCTGGAATATAATCTCAACCATCCCGCCCAGAAAGCTGTTGAGAACAATGAAGATGATCTTGCAGCATATCTGGTTTTATTAATGGGTCATGAATTATGCAGATACGATCTTGAACAGAAGACTCCCGTATTATTTAATGCGGCTGACAGAGATAATCCGGATACAGTTTTACAAATTACCTTAAGAAATGTGGGTAATTTCCTCTATAAATTCAGACAGGGAGAGTTCGGATAATGGCAGTAATAACAAGGGAACTCAGGAAAATTGACGGAAAAGAAGAGGTGGTCAGAGTTTTTAAGACAAAAAAATTACTTACAGGCGAATTAAAGCAACAAGCTGAAAACCTCGATAAAGTAATTGATAAAAAAATGAGAGAGATAGAAAAAGAACTGAAAAATTCGGGTTATTTAGCCCTCAAGGGGAAAAAAGGGAAAGTACTGAAATTATGGCACGAAGTGGGCAAACGGCTGAATTTTGTAATGGATACCTCTCT
>CAZBIT010000590.1:0-1697 GCA_964491835.1 uncultured bacterium | reverse complement strand
TCTATTCCCCTCGTATAATGAACTCAACAATAGCATTGGATTTGCAGGATGTTCCCAAATCTCTTTTAATTATTGGTGGAGGATATATCGGACTTGAATTGGGAACTATATACGCTGTTCTTGGGACGAAAGTTTCGGTGGTTGAAATGATGCCTGGTTTATTACCCGGTGCAGATAGAGACCTTGTTTCAGTTCTTTACAAGCGAATTGAAAATCTTTTTGAAGATATTATGTTGAATACAACAGTCGCAAAAATAAAAGAGCAGGACAATAATGTTAAAGTCGAATTTGAGGGACAGAATTTAGCGAAAAAAGAAGGAGTATATGAAAAAGTTCTGATTTCTGTTGGACGCAAGCCTAACTCAAAAAATCTTGGTCTGGAAAACACACATATCGAAATTGACAATAGGGGATTTGTAAAAGTAAATGAAAAGAGGCAAACGAATGAACCATCGATTTACGCTATCGGAGATATTGTGGGTGAGCCGATGTTGGCACACAAGGCATCTCACGAAGGAAGAACTGCAGTAGAATCCATTGCCGGGCATAGAGTTGCTTTTGAACCGAAAGCGATTCCTGCGGTTGTATTTACCGACCCAGAAATTGCCTGGTGTGGATTGACCGAAACGCAAGCAAAGCAGGAGAATCGAAACATAGAAATAGCGAAGTTTCCCTGGGGAGCATCCGGGAGAGCGGCAACTATGGGGCAAAACGATGGTTTGACAAAATTAATCGTTGACCCTGAAACAAAACGAATTTTAGGGGCAGGTATAGCAGGACAAGGTGGAGGTGAATTGATTTCAGAATGTGCCCTTGCAATTGAAATGGCGGCTTTAGTTTCAGATTTGGAACTGACCATTCATCCGCATCCGACGCTTTCAGAAACAATTATGGAATCCGCTCAGGCATTTTTCGGTAAAAGCACCCATTTCTATCGCCCAAAAAGAAAGAGTTAATGCGAATTTAACTTACGAGTTTGGCTTTTAGTTTAATTTCCGTTCCGCTGAGTGCTTGTGATACCGGACAATTTTTCTTTGCATCAGTGGCATATTTGAGAAATTCTTTTTCTTCTATATTTGGAATGTTTGCTTCAGTCTCAAGTTCAATAGTTGTGATTTTGAAACCTTCACCAACCTTTTCTATGTGAACCTTTGCAGTCGTATTAACACGCTTTGGAGTGTATCCTGCCTGTGAAAGAATATGTGAAAAAGCCATAGAAAAGCATCCTGCATGAGCGGCACCGATTAGTTCCTCTGGATTTGTCCCAATTTTTTCTTCAAAGCGTGAACCGAAGGAATAATTTCCTTCAAAAGCACCACTCCCTAATTTTATTTTCCCTTTTCCATCTTTTAGATTGCCTTCCCATACGGCACTTCCTGTTCGTACTGGCATTATATACCCTATTTTATAATTATAGTATTATTATTTTAATGTATTTTTCTTAATGTTAAACAAAAAGAAATTAATATTAATTCCATATAGAATGAGTGAATTAATTTTTTATTTATTATTTTTAGAAATTATCCGCATCGACTATTGACTGAACAACCTTTTCAAATCCTTGTGGCTGTTGCTTGATTGAAGAACTGAATTCAAGCCCAAGAAATCCTTGATGCCCCAATTCATAAATGGCTTTGAATACGTTTCGATAATTGATTTCTCCTGTTCCCGGTTCCATTCGACCCGGATTATCGCCC
>CAZBIT010000589.1:0-1697 GCA_964491835.1 uncultured bacterium | reverse complement strand
GGAAAAAAGTAAATCTCCAACAAAATGGGACCACGATATTTTAATAAATTGCACATATTCAAACAAGTTAACCCCCCTTAGCAATCCAGATGACATTATATCTGTAATATTAGATGAAAATAAAGAGAACATAGAAAAAAGGTCTTTATATGAAGGTGTAGATGAATACAAAATCAAGGGGAAAAAGGAATATGTGGAAGTTTCAAGGGGATTAGAATACACTATTATAAAGTTATACGGAGAAAACTTTAACATTGACGAAATTACAAGTAATCTGATAATTTCTGGTGCCAAAAATGAAAAACCACGTTTAGAAATTGATATTCCTGACAGACCAAAATTGCTTAGTGAAGATTCATTAAAGAATTTGAGATTCAAATATCCTGAAGAAGAAAGGGAAAAAGATGAATCATTAAGTAGAAAAAAGACAGTTATTGCAACTATTAAAGAAGTTTTTTACGTAATCTTCATAGGAATCATAGTTGGATTTATATTGTATAAAACGCTTGTTACAAAATATAAAAATGTTACACCTGCAAAAGAGAATTTTATTGCCAAAAAAGGAAATTTACTTGGATACAACGTTGATGGTAATTTAACACTTTTTGCCTTTGCAGACCCGGTTGATGAATTAGGAGTTAATGAAAATTCACTTCTTTTTGTTCCAGAAGATATGGAATTAACAGATAAGATTGTTGTTGAAAAAGCCACTGATTCTTCAAGAAATGTCCTTTATGATAAGGGAATAAAACAGATTGAATTCAGTTCCACTATTGAAGGATACAATCAAGTTAAGTCAAACCTTTTTAAATATGACTCTTATCAGAATAAAAATACTGATGAATCTGATTGGTCTCAATATGGATATTTAGGTTCTGGAAAAGCACAAAAATTAATTATTAGAGGAAGAATTATAGAAAATGAGACGGGATATTATATTTCTATGGGAAGCGGACTCGCTAAACTCGGAGATTTGGCAGAAGAAGGTAAAAGATTTTACGATAATTTTACTGATAGTGAAAGTTATATAACAACATTATTTTCTTTAAAAATGGGAAGACCTGTTTATGTTTTTGGTCAGATTGAAAAGACATTTACGGTAAAAGAAGGAAGAAACAACAAAGAGAAAAGATTATTCGCTTTCAAGCCACTTTATATAAGATTTAGAATATCATAAAAACATTTAAAAACTACATAATTACCTGAAAATTGCTATAGAAAATAAATTATAATAGAGACGTATGTATGTGGTAGAGACGTTGCATGCAACGTCTCTACAATAATGTTATTACTGAGTATTCCCTTTTATATTTTAATTATATGAAAGGAAAAAATTTGGTATGTTGAAATTATTCTTTACTCTTTTATTTTTATTGTATTTTAATTTAGACATATTTTCAATTGATAAAGCACTTCAGAATTTAATTAATCAGAATTCTGAAAAAATAAGAGAAGAAATCATTACAATAAGACGTCATCTTCATACGTATCCTGAACTTTCATTCAATGAATATAAGACATCAGAATATGTGGCAAAAATACTACAAGAACTTGGTATGGATGTAAAAAAAGGAGTTGCGAAAACCGGGATTATTGGATTACTGAAAGGGGGTAATAAAGGATTAACCGTTGCGATTAGAGCCGATATGGATGCTCTTCCTATTCAAGAAATAACCAATCTTCCTTATGCCTCAAAA
>CAZBIT010000588.1:0-1702 GCA_964491835.1 uncultured bacterium | reverse complement strand
TTGAAATATATCCTGCTAAATCACAAATTAAAACCAAAGATACAAAACTAATTGAAATCGTTAGAAACATAAAGATATCCAATGGGGAACCCGACATTCAAATATACAAAACTGGGAAAAATAGACCTACACTATACGAAATCGACATAGAAAGAAAGGCATTTATTCCCAAAGAAAAAGTAACCTTTTCTTTTTTATTACCGGAAAAAATTAATCTTGATGGTATATCATTCAAAGTTGAACTATCCTTATTTGACTTTAAAGGAACTGAAAAGGAAAAGATTGGTAGTATAATAATTAATCCCGCTAAAGCGGGAAAAGATAAGCATATTGTCTGGAAAGTTCCAAAAGTTCCAGATAACGAATATGTTTTAGCGGCTAAATTCTATGATTCGGTAGGGAAGTATTTCCTGTCAAAAAGTGATATAATATTCATTTCATCTGAATATCCAAAAATTCTTAACGAAACAAAAAAGAAAATATCAGAGACAGCAAATTCAATAAAAGATTCAGAATGGATTATCAAAGAGGTATGCCTTCCAAGTATTGAAATGATTGTAAAAGATGCAGAAATAAGATGGGCAACTCTCAGAAAAGAAGACGAAGATTGGTATGATATAAAAAATATGCTGAACAAGGCGATGGAATTTGCAGAAATATTAAAAAATGGTAAAGACCCCTTTAAAGAAATTCGCGGTCCATTTATAAAAGCATATCGCAGTTCAATCGATAATTCACTTCAACCTTACGCTGTATATATCCCTGACAATTACAATTCTTCTATTTTATATCCTTTAATAATAGGCCTTCACGGTGCAACGTCAACTCACGTTAACTTTATGAACAGGATATTTGGAATGACTAATAAACCTGGAGAATCTGATGAAGAATCCATTAAATATTTCAAAAGATTAAAACCTGTCGATTTTATTATTGCTACACCCTTTGGAAGAGGAGCAACAAATTCATATCACGGAATAGGAGAAAATGACGTTTTAACTGTTATAAATATAATGAAAAAAACATATAATATAGATGAAAACCGAATATATCTCACAGGGCTTTCAATGGGTGGAGATGGAACCTGGTCTATTGGCCTTCATTATCCTGACCTTTTTGCAGCAATTGCTCCTGTCTGTGCACCTTCAAATCCATTTTTAAGAAAAATTGACAATATCGATCCATATTATAAAAAAATTGCTGAGGTTAATTCCGCAATAAATATTGCAGAAAACGCCTTGAATCTTCCCGTTTACATTTTTCACGGCGATATGGATGAAACAGTTCCGGTTGAACACTCACGAGAAATGGTAAAAAGATTTAAAGAACTTGGATATTTTGAGAAAAATATATGGTATGCAGAATATCCGGGTGTGTCTCATGCTTCATGGGTTCATTCTTATAGAAATGGTAAAATTTTCGACTGGTTTAAAAAATTCAAGCGAAATCCATATCCAAAACACGTAATATATAAAACGGGAAATTCAAGATTCAATAAGGCATACTGGTTGAGAATCGATGAGTTCTCAAAAATAAGAGAATTCGCATCAATTGAAGGAAAAATTGAAGGACAAAACATTAATTTAACTACTCAAAACGTTGATAGATATTCAATACTTTTAAATCAAAATCTCATAGATTTAAATAATAATATAAATGTTTTGACAAACAGAACTAATGCTTATTCAGTGAAAGTTCCAAA
>CAZBIT010000587.1:0-1705 GCA_964491835.1 uncultured bacterium | reverse complement strand
AATATAATATATATAAAAGGAAATGAAGATATTAATGACGTCATAAAAAGGAAAGATTATCAGATGGCTTTTTTTCTCAATCCATTAAATGCGAGTGATATTTTCGATGTTGTAAAAAATGGGCGATTACTTCCGCAAAAAACGACCTTTTTTTACCCAAAATTAATCTCGGGATTTGTAATAAATAGAATGGAAGGGATTTGAAATTGAAGTTTTTAACTGAATATTTAACGTTTAATACTCAAAAACATCGAGAATTTATAAATATAACCTCTGATGTTGACAGAGTATTGAAAAAAAGCGGAATTAAAGAAGGGATGATTCTTGTCTCTGCAATGCACATTACCGCAAGTGTTTATGTCAACGATGCTGAATCTGGCTTAATTAAGGATATAGAAGAATGGTTGCAGAAACTTGCTCCTGAAGGTCCTGATTATTATCATCATAATACGGGAGAGGTAAATGGTGATGCTCATCTGAAAAATTTATTAATAGGTCATCAGGTTATCGTGCCTGTTACAGATGGCAAACTTGACCTTGGTCCTTGGCAGGAAATATATTATGCGGAATTTGATGGTCAGCGTAGAAAAAGATTAATAATTAAGGTTATGGGGGAATAATTTTTGAAATGACTAATTTTATTAAAAAAGCGCCATTTTTTATTTTATCATTTTTGTTTTTATCGGGATGCAGTGTAAATAAATTAGCCATAAAAACGACTGGTTCGATTATTGAATATGGAATGGATGCTCTTATGGAGGAGAGTGATTTGGTTTTTGCAAAAGAATCTGCACCTGCAAATTTGAAATTGCTTGAAGGTTTAATAAAAGGAGACCCAGAAAATGTTACGCTTCTCATATCTGCCGTTAAAGGTTTTTCAAGTTATACTTTAGCATTTCTTGAAGATGAAGATAAAGAAAGGGCAAAATTGTTTTATAACAGGGGGAAAGAGTATGGGTTAAGGGTTTTATTAAAAAATAGACAATTTAATGAAACGTTTAAAAAGGATATAGACAGTTTTAACAAATCTCTTCAATCTTTTAAAAAGGACGATGTTTCTGCCCTTTTCTGGACGGGTTTTGCTTGGGGGAATTGGATAAATTTAAACCTTGACTTGCCAGAAGCATTAATTGATATACCAAAAGTGGAATCCATTATGATGAGAGTGATGGAACTTGATGAATCATATTATTACGGCAGTGTGCATCTTTTTTTTGGCGTATCATACGGCTCTCGCTCAGCAATGCTTGGAGGGAATTTAGAAAAATCAAAGGAGCACTTTGATGGGGCAATAAAAATAAGTGGCGGTAATTTTCTTATTGATTATTTTTACAAAGCGAAATATTATGCTATACCAACTCAGGATAAGGAACTTTTTGAAAATTTGATTAATAAAGTTATCTCTACTCCTTCTGATGTTCTCCCAGAACAGCGACTTGTAAATGAAGTAGCAAAAGTAAAAGCGAAAAAATTACTTTCTCAAATAGATGAGTATTTTTAAGTAAAAAGAATATATAAAAATTTCGTAAAAAATTAAGTTTGAAAGGATATAAATTAAAGGATGAAAAATTTTAAAAACAAAAAGATATGTCTGATTGTTTTTTTGTTTTTTCTTATGGAATATCAATTGAATGTAAAAGGGGAAGAGTTTATTATCAAGTTTGCCACTCTTGCTCCAGAGGGTTCTACATGGCTTAATGTGATG
>CAZBIT010000586.1:0-1708 GCA_964491835.1 uncultured bacterium | reverse complement strand
TTATAACCTTTTCATATAAATAACTTAAAGTAGCATATCCTTTATTCTCTTCCATGATTTTTATTACTGCTTCATATTGTTTCATAAAAATATACCTTTATTTAATTGTAATATTCTTTCTTGGAGTTCACTCTCAGTTATTAAATTTGAACTTTTATTAATCATTTCAGATTGTCTTTTTTAAAAGTAAGTTTTGTGATTTTATTAATGGTTTTATTTAAATATGCTTTGCACAATTGTTCACTCTTTGATTCAAATATGACAATTAAATAATTATTTTTTATGTCTATTCCCGTATAATATTCATTTTTAATTTTCTTTATTAATCCATAATTTTTAAGTGTTTTTTTATCCACCTTTTTCTCATTTAAATAGTAAGCCATAAACTTTTTATATACTTCATATACATTTTCATTATCTTTATACTCAACAATCATCAAATAAAATTTCCCATTCTCTTTTACATCGTAATGTGCGATAACACCTCTCGCATCTTCCCCAAGATTAAATAGATTTTCATTTGATATATAATAGAAATTATTTAAAGGATTAGGATGAAAAAAATAATGAATAGAATTTTCCTGTAATCCTTCTTCGGGTAAAAGATTAACTAATTCTGGAATTTTATCTTCCGTAGGACCAATATTTTTCTCAATAATTTTTCCAATTCTAAAAATTATATTCTCATATTTTTCATATCCCTCCCACATTTGAATTCTGCAAAAATAATTACCTTTCCAAAATTTCAATAGCCCTAAATCATACATCCCAATCGTTCCTATATCAATCCTTTTTCCTGAAAGGTCAAAACTCAAGACACCATATGCACAATCTTTATCCCTCATCTTGTATAATTCTACTATCATTTCTAAACCTTCTTTATTAACAAATCTTTTCAATCCAAGTTGTGTAAAATCATAAGCGAAATAGAGTTCTGCTCCACCATTCATATAATCAGACATCTCCTGAACAGTAGTTAAAACCTTACTTTCAGTCACCTTCCACCCAAGCAATTCCTTTTGAGAAGGTAATAATTCAAGAATTGGCTTTTTCATTTCACCCTCTAATACAATAAATATCATCAAAATTAAAACAAAACTTATATTAATATATTTCATATAAATCTTAAAATCTTATTTAAAATAACAATATTATTTTTATAAAATCATTTTTTTAAAAATCCATTTTCTAAATAATTTGTCTTGGAAGAGTGTTTATCTTTAAATCCCTCAAAAGCAAGTTCAATTAATTTATCCAATAAGTCACTATACTTAATTCCACTTGCTTCGAATAATTTTGAATAAACTGACATTTGTGTGAAACCTGGAATTGTGTTTATTTCACTGACATAAACTTTATTAGTATCTTTGTTAATTAAAAAATCAACCCTTGCCATTCCATCGCAATCAATTGCTTTGAATGCCTTAATTGCATATGACTGAATTTCTTTTGTTTTATCATCTTCTAGTGGTGCAGGAACAATAAGTTTCATTTTCCCTGGTGTATATTTCGTATAATAATTATAAAATTCGCCTTCAGGAATAATTTCTCCAGGAACAGAAACGATAGGGTCATCATTACCTAAAACCGAACATTCGATTTCTCTTGCATTTATTGCTTCTTCAATAATTATTTTTCTATCATATACTACTGCAAGGTCACCTGCATTTTCTAAATCTTTCTTTTTATACACTTTCGTTATTCCAAT
>CAZBIT010000585.1:0-1714 GCA_964491835.1 uncultured bacterium | reverse complement strand
TAATCCCTTTTTTATGATATTTTGTAATATTCTTTTTCGCTTCATTTAATATCTTAATAAATCCTTTGTCAACACTTTTTACTGCTTCACAAATTTCATTTTCTGAAACACATAGTTCGCTTTTTTTCATTTGAACATTATCAAACTTTTTAATGTACTCAAGCAATGCCCTATCACCATTTTCACGCACATTTGAAATTATTTCCTTAACAGTATTTTCTATATCTCTATTAAATACATTTGGAGATTCTATAAATTTCTCAACTGTTTTAAAATCTTTTTTGTATTCAAAAATTCTTATCATCTTAAAACCGATTTTAATTAATAAAACTTTTGTAAATTTATAAAATACAGTCTCAATTAAAATAACAAAGGACTGTCATGCTGAATTTATTTCAGCATCTAAATAAATAATAAACAATAGATTCCGAAACAAGTTCGGAATGACAATATAGTTAGTTAAAAAGTGAAATCAATAAAATATAACATATGCTATATTAATAAATCACCTTATTTAAAGGATATTCAATAATATCCCTCGCTCCTTTCTTCTTAATTTCAGGAATAATTTTTCGCACTTCTGACTCATCAATAATAATCTCAATGGCTACCCATTCCGAATCATAAAGTGGAGAAATCGTCGGATTTTTCATAGCAGGAAGAATTTTAATTATTGAATTCAGGTCTTTCTTACTTACATTCATCTTTAATCCAACCATTTTTTCAGCTAAAATAGCACCTTCAACAAGAACAGCAATATTTTCAATTTTTTCTTTTTTCCAATCATTCCGCCAACTTTCTTTATTAGCGATTATTTTCGTTGTTGATTCAAGGACTACATCAACAATTCTAAGTTTATTTGCTCTGAGCGACCTTCCCGTTTCAGTAACTTCAACAATTGCATCAACGAGTTCCGGCGCCTTAACCTCAGTAGCACCCCACGAAAATTCAACAGTTGCCTTTACATTGTTTTTCTTTAAATACCTTTTTGTAATGTTAACGACCTCTGTTGCTATTCTTTTACCTTCAAGGTCTTTAACTGATTTAATTTTTGAATCTTCGGGCACGGCAAGAACCCATTTTACAGGTCTGAAACTCTGTTTTGAATATATAAGGTCTTTAACTTCCACAACGTTCGAACCACTTTCTAAAATCCAGTCCTTTCCAGTAATTCCTATATCAAAAATCCCATCTTCGACATACCTTGCAATTTCCTGTGCACGTATTATCATTGCTTCAATTTCTTCATCGTCTATCGAAGGAAAGTATGACCTTTCAGAAACGGAAAAATTAAATCCCGCTTTCTGCAATATTTTCAACGTATATTCCTGTAAACTCCCTTTCGGAATAGCAATTTTTAATTTTTTCATATTCACTCCTTAACAAAAAAAGGTAATACCAAAATTTAACCACCGAGAACACAGAGAACATATTTTCCGCCATGGGCGGACCCGACTGTGGCGGTAATATCAATGAGTTAATGGAAATACTATTCTTTCCCCTCTGTGTGCTCTAAATTATTAATCTCTTTATACTTTTTTTCAATAAATCTACATTAAAATTAATTAATAACCCTATTCTTTTATTCGTTGCTCTCAAATACGTTAATAATTGTGCTTCATATATTTTATTGATTACTTTTACTGAATTCAATTCTACGATAACTTTATCCTCTATCATAAAATCTATTCTATGCTTACCTACAACTTTGCCT
>CAZBIT010000584.1:0-1716 GCA_964491835.1 uncultured bacterium | reverse complement strand
TTGCGGAAAAATGTGCCTTATATGCTTCTGGATTTGCATAATCTCGAAGATAAATGTTCTCTAAATCACAATCGCCTTCAATTGCAATTAACTTCAAATACCGCAATGTATATGGCTCAAAAGTTTCTACTTCATATACACCAGAAGGCATTTCATATTCAACGATATTTACACAAGAAAGTCTATTGAAATCAACGTCATTATTGAATAAAATTTCATCAAATGTAAAATATAGTTTGGTATTCTCTCTGCAATTTATATTTGCTCCGATAAATCCCGTTAAATTAGTTCCAAAATCAAGAATATGATATGAATTTTTTGCGAGATTCAATTTTGTGCCCCATTCATAGGATTTATTAATTTCGGCAGTTGGAACAGATGAAATCTTTTGTAATGCTATTGATGGAATTACTTCGAGTTCCTTTTCAGTGAAACCTTTAAAATTTGGACCAATTGCTGATAGAGAGCGGTCTTTATTAATTCTCTCAATAGAAACCTTCTTATCTATTTTTCCATAAGAAACGTTCCATACTGGTTGATAAAGTGAAAATTCAGGATAAGGAACGTGACGAGGAAGATAATTTTTTTCTTGGACAACTATACATTTTATCTTTTCAAAATTAGCAGAAATCTTTTTTCGCCAGTCATCAAAGTTTGGTTTTAGTCGATAAACTTCAGAAAAAGTGCGTTGAAAACTATAACGCTGGACTTTTTGAAGACGTTCCTTAATTACAATCGCATCAAAATCCATACTTCCACTTCCTGTCGATGCCAAAACCTTACCATCAGAAATAACTTCCGCTTGAATAAAAGAGGGCTGGTCAAGAAGATAATAACTATTCACATTATAACCGGCAACCTCTATCGCTACCAAATTATTTCCTTTGACGATATTTTTTGAAATGTCCCACTCATCTATGCGATAATAATTATGAGGACCTCGTGCAGGACCGTATCCAGAAAACTCCCCATTAACAAAAATTCTATAAACAGATGAGCCAGTTATACGCAGAACAACATTATCATTATCAGCAACAGAAAATACAGTTCTAAAACCAACTGTAATATTTTTTTCTTTCTCCAAACCTTCAGCCCATACTGGTTTGGCTGAAGAAAATTCTTTTGATGGCGAATGAGTGCATTGAGAAAATAAAAATGCAAAAATAAAAATTAATATTGCAATTTTCTTCATAAATTTTATCCGTATTTTAAAAAAATAACTTTTTTATTATCATATTTTTTTATGCAAAAAATATACATAAAAAATCCACATCAATCAATTTATTTTTATTGATATAACTGTTAAGAGAAATCCCAAAATTTTTCATACTGATTCCTTTGGTTTATCTTTTTTAAACTTTTTAGATTTAACTAATTTATTTTTTAGTGAGTTTAATGAAATAGGATATGCGGCATTAACTACTTCAACCAATAAATAAAATCCTAAGATGCCCAGACCTATGAAAAAGTATATTTTTATATTTTGAATATTAGAGTAGTTAAAAGTAAATTTGGAAAGTTGTTCTACAGGTCTATATAAACCAAACCATAGAAGCCAAACAATTCCAGTTAATCCTATAAATACAATATAAGGGAATCTCAATTCTTTCATTCTTCTTTTTTTGTCATTATATATTTTTTTTGGTTCTTCATAATCAGGTATATCTTTTATATCTCCGTGGAATGATCTATATTTATCTATTAATAATATTTCAT
>CAZBIT010000583.1:0-1722 GCA_964491835.1 uncultured bacterium | reverse complement strand
TAAAAATATTTTTGTATTTGAACTCCGTGTAATCCGTGTCATCTGTGGTTTCTATATTTTTAACCACGGATTACACAGATGGCACAGATAAAAAGTAATGGATTAATGCTGGCGAAGTCCCGTTTAGCGGGATTCACCTTTGCCCCTTTTAGCGGGACCTGTCCTCTTTGCGGGACTATATTCACTCCTCAATTCAAACCCAAAATTTACAAATACATACCCCCTTGTTCAATTTTTTTATCTCCATATCTGTGTAATCCGTGAAATCTGTGGTTGAAAATTTCCCTTGACTTCCCCTTATAAATTTGTTATATTTATATATAACTAATGACAATTAATTATTATATATACTAATTTATTAAAATAACTTTCATACAGATTTATTACAAATACCATAAAAAATGGGAAAAATAAAAAAATACCATAAAATTTTAACAAAATTCAAACTTATATTATTGAATATTATGAAAATAACCTCTGGGACAAAAGTCCCAAAAATCGCAAATTTTGTCAAAAAATGGGACTTTTGTATTCATTTTGCTTCTCCAAATATAACTCTATTGTCTTCTTTCTTTATATTTTCACGATTTGCGCAATCGAAAGCATTTAATCCTATTTCTGACTCTGCCAACTATTTTTCCTCTGTGCTTTTGAGATTTATTACCTGAAAAATTGTGATAGAAAAAAATTTGTAAAAAAAATAAAGATACTTTTTTTGCACTAATTAATTTTTAAAAACATTTTAAAAATTTTTTAGATTTTCCTTGCAAAACCAGAACAATAAGTTTATATTTCTAATTGAAGTTCATTATAATTATTTAATTTAAAAATTTATAATTGCAGGGAGTGATATTAGTGTTATTTGGTGAATATCTTTGCAAAAAAGGACTTGTAACACAAAAAGACATAAAAAAAGCCCATGACCTGCAGGAAAAGCATATTAAAAAGATAGGTAAAAGAGCAAGAGACGAAGGTTTACTCTCAAACCTTGACGTTGTAAAAATTACGAGAAAACAATCAGAACTTAAAAGCAAATTTTGTGAAACCGCCGAACAACTTAAATTATTGACTCACGAACAAGTAATAAAATTAATCGAGGAACAAAAAAAGGATTATATCCATTTTGGCGAAGCACTCATTTTGGGTGGAATTCTATCGGAAGATGTTATGAAAAGAGAACTGAAACTTTTTTGTGAAGAAAGAGAAGAATTTTGGAAAAGTTTTTACAACATTCAATAACTAACTCCATAAAGAATCCATTTTTAAAATCAGAAAACAAATTCTGATTGTGGATTAATATATTTTTTATTCCCCAATCTGTAATATCATAAATTATATAAACTTATTTATTCTCCCCTTCTAAACAATTTGAGCAATTTATAAGTTTCTATTGACTTATTTTATTAAAAACATTAAAATAAGTTTGTCAAATTTATGAAAAATCATACTTCAATTTTTTATCCTGGTAGTGTTAAAAGTTCTATGAAAAACGAGTATAAAATATGAAACAACAGAGGCTACAGAGGAATACTCTGTGTACTCCAAAAGAATTTCCTTCAAATCATTGGTATTTCCGCCACAGTCGGATCCGCCCATGGCGGAAAATATTTTCTCCGTGTTCTCTGTGGTTAAATTTTGATAATAACTTCATTCTCTAAAGGAGTGACTTCTTATGAAAATTCGGAGTGTGTGTGTTTATTGCGCTTCAAGCAGTCAATGTAA
>CAZBIT010000582.1:0-1732 GCA_964491835.1 uncultured bacterium | reverse complement strand
AGTTTATGCATTAACAGTTACCTCGAATGTAGTCATCAGTGGTTTGGAAATCTCTTCTAAAGGAAATTCCTCAAGATATAATTCTGTAGCTTCTTTTAGATTTGTAATTGCCTCTTCAATCGTATAACCTTGACTTACAGTTCCAACTTCTGGACATTCCGCAACATAAATATCCTCTTCTTTATGAAGAACGGCTGTAAAAGTTCTCATAGACATTTCAAAACCTCCCTATTAATATCATATAATTTGATACAAAAACTATTAATAAAGTTATAATTATATTTCCAATTATAGTTAAATTTTTAACTTCACTTTCATAAATTAAATCCCATATAAAATTTAGTCTTAGTAAAATGGAGCAAAACGTTCCTGAGCTTTACGAAGTGCCCACAAGGGTATTTAAAAAAGCATTAGCATTTTGTTAAGCCTGTGTTATCTTCTTTTTGGCTCATAATGAATTTTTCTTTTGGGATTGCTTGGCTAAATTTATAATATAGTTAATATTCTCATCATCACTAATTAGTAATTCATAATCTCCATTTCCCCAATGGCCAATATTTGACACATCTCTTGTTAACTTCTTTGGATCATCCAATTCTCCATATCTAATGTTAAACCAAATTTTTAACGACTTTTTCTGAATGTGAATATCTACAAAATTTGTTTTGCTTAAAAATCCTATGTACTGTTTTGTAGGTTTGATTTCAATATCATTACTTATTGTCAATAAAGATGATTTTAATTTGTAGTATAATTCTTTTATCTCTTCTAAACTTCCTGATAAATGGTCATCTTCAGTATATACTTTAATTTCTTTACTAACTTTTTCAATTGTTTTACTTCCTTTAGAAATTGTTTTTATTGATTCAATTGCCTTTAAAGGTTTTATTTGAACAAAACTTATTATTTCATTTATATAACTCTTTATTTCCCAAAGTTCTATAGGTAAATCTTTAAAATTTATTGACTGAATTTGATACTGAGAAAAAGAAGGTGAGATAAATAGAATTCTTGTTTGAGACCAATCTATATCTTCCCGTTTTAGAGATACTTTTCTATTCTCATTATATTCAAGAACAAAATCAGCTTTATTGTTAAGTAATAAAGAAAGATAAGCATATCCTTGGTCTATAACACTAAAATTTTTATCTTTCTTATATTCAATTACAATAAAAGACTTTGACCTTGAATCAAATGCAAGTGTATCTATCCTAAAATCCTGAAAAGTAAATTGAGATTTAATTATTTCTAAACCAAATAATTGATAAAGATTATCTTCACATATCTTTTGAATATACTTTTCAAATTTGAAATAAATCTCTTTAATGAAATTTAATTTACCATTTTTTATTAAATATATAGCCATTGTATTTCACCTCCAATATTTGAGTTAAATGGCAGATAATTTAAAATAGTCTAAATACTTCATTCATGCATAACTTTACAAAATTTCATTTTTTGTTTATTTTTCAAAATATTTATTTCCCCTTCAAAATCAAATGCCCCAGTTTATCCCTTTTTGTTTGAAGATATTTTTTATTAATTTCGTTTGGTGGAATTTCAATCGGAACTCTTTCGACAATTTCCATCCCATATCCAGAAAGTCCAACTATTTTTTTTGGATTATTGGTCAAAAGTGCAATCTTTTTTATACCCAACTCCGCAAGAATTTGTGCACCAATACCATAGTCCCTTAAGTCCGGTTTAAATCCCAGTTCCTGATTTGCTTCAA
>CAZBIT010000581.1:289-1733 GCA_964491835.1 uncultured bacterium | reverse complement strand
TATGCCGGCGATTATGAAAATTGCTAAGAAGCATAAATTGATAGTAATCGAAGACGCCGCACAGGCAATCCTTGCCTCTATTGATGGAAAGCACGTTGGATCCTGGGGTGAAACTGCATGTTTTAGTCTCCATCCTTTAAAAAATCTAAACATTTGGGGTGATGGTGGCATAATCGTAACTCGTTCAGTTAAACTCTATGAGAAACTAAAATTATTTAGAAATCATGGATTATCCACGCGAGATGAAGTCGCAATGTTTGGACATAATTGCCGACTCGATTCATTACAAGCAGTCATTGCCAATCGTCTAATTAAACAAGTTCATTTTATTACGGATAAACGAATTGAGAATGCTTATAAATTCGATGAATCGTTCAAGGACTTAAATGAATATGTAACCATTCCCCCGAGAAGACCTAATGTCAAACAAGTTTATCATACTTATGTCATTCAGGTAAAAAAACGTAACGAATTATTTAGATATTTACTCAAAAATGGAATTGATGCAAAAATCCACTATCCTATTCCAGTACATCTACAGAAGGCGGCAAAATACCTTGGATATAAAAAAGGTGACTTTCCTGTATGTGAAAAACATTGCAGAACGATTATTACTTTACCTGTCCATCAACACCTGACAGAATCTGAAATAGGGTATATAATTAATAAAATTCGTAAATTTTATAAGAAATAATTTGCAATAAGACGTTTTGATTATGAAAGGTATTTTGTCAAATAGAGAAACTCTTAAAAAGATATATTGTAATCTGGTAAAAATAAGGAAATTTGAAGAGAAGATAATAGAACTATATCCCAAACAGGAGATAAAGTGTCCCGTTCATCTTTACATAGGTCAGGAGGCAATAGCGGTTGGATTTTGCATGCATTTAAACAAGGATGATTACGTTTTTAGCAATCATAGAAATCATGGGCATTTAATTGCAAAAGGAGTTGATTTAAAGCCGATATTTGCGGAACTTTACGGAAAAAAGACGGGTTGTTCCTCAGGGAAAGGCGGTTCAATGCATTTGATTTCCATGGAAAATTCCATAATGGGAACATCCGCTATCGTTGGTGGAGGCATACCTATTGCTGTTGGAACTGCACTTGCTTCCAAGATGATGGGAAATGGGAACATTGCTGTTGTATTCTTTGGTGATGGTGCGGTAGATGAAGGAGTTTTTTATGAATGCCTTAACTTTTCGGCATTGAAAAAACTACCCATAATTTTTGTATGTGAGAATAACCTTTATGCAACGAATTCTCCTCAAAAGGTTCGACAGATAAATCAGGATATTTATAAAATTGCAGAATTTTTCTTGATGCCGGGTGTCTTAATAGATGGGAATAATGTGTTTGAAGTTTACAAAACGGCTGAAAAATATATAAAAAAAGCACGAAATGGCGATGGACCATCATTGATTGAAGCAAGAACTTACAGGTG
>CAZBIT010000581.1:0-279 GCA_964491835.1 uncultured bacterium | reverse complement strand
GAACTTGAGGATATAGACAAAAAAGTAAATGATGAAATTATGAGTGCACTGGATTTTGCTCTGTCCAGCCCATATCCTCAAGAGGAAGATTTATATAAAAATGTCTATTGATTATGTCTTGGGATAAAATACCATCAGATTTATCACATATAAGGGTAATATCGGAAGAGAATATTTCTCAAAAAGAACGTGTAATAAGTTACAGGGAAGCAATAAGAGAAGCATTATATTCTGCTCTCAAAGAAGATAGCAGAGTTTTTTTATTTGGTGAAGGCATAG
>CAZBIT010000580.1:0-1736 GCA_964491835.1 uncultured bacterium | reverse complement strand
GTAATTATTCCAAAAACTTCATCACTAACAACGAGTGGTATTAATACAAAAGAAGTAAAATTCTTTTTGTCCTCCACATCAACATACTTTATATAATTTTCATCACTTTTAAAATCATTGACAAAAATAATATCATTTAAATCCATTGAACCTCCAATAATCCCCTCATTCAGTTCAAAAGAAAAATTTTCTTTTGTATTTTCACTTAAATCAACGGCTCTTTTGATTACAAATCTTTTGATGTTTTTGTCATAAATCATTATTGAAAATTTTTCTATTCCTATACTTTCATGAATAGTATCCATAGTAAAATCCAATACTTTATCAATGTCTGATGTTGAGCTTATCACTTTCGATATTTCATAAAGAGTAGTAATGTCATTTAAATTCTTTTCGATTTTTGCTTTTAGTTCTCTGTTTAAACTTTCAAGTTCAAGTTTTTCAAAAACTCTTTTTACTGTTCTTGATATATCAATTACGTTGAATGGTTTTAAAATATAATCATACACATTCTTCTTCAATGCTTCAACAGCCGACTCGAGGCTTCCATAACCCGTGATTACAATAACTTCCGTACCTTTCGATTTATTCTTAACAGCATTCGTAATTTCAAGTCCATCAATATTAGGCATCTTCAAATCAGTGATAACCAAATCAAATGAATCTTCATTAATCAACTTTATGGCTTCAACCGGGTCAGTAGTGCTTTTAACCGTATATCCATCTTCTATCAAAATTTCAGAAATTATATCTACTAACACCTTTTCATCATCGATAACCAATATTTTCCCCATCAATTTTTACTCCTTTAATAATTATTATCCTAAAAATTTGTTAATTTCAAGGATTTTAAAAATTATAGAAATCTGGATTTATAATTGATTTTTAATTCACCTTCTTTTGAAAAAACAACTACTAATTTGTAAGTATAATCAGCAAGGAATTTATTTTGGTCTATGCCGAGGAGTACTCCTCTATGAATGGTATTAACTCTAATGTATTTTTTATCTTCGCTTACAGAAGAACCATAAGATTTTTCTAATTCCGTTTTTCCTTTTTCAACCTCCGCAATCATCTCTTCTATTTTTTTCAGTTTAAGGTTGAGTTTTTCTAATTCTTTCTTCTTACTTTCAGGAAACTTATGGAGTTTTTTCTTCAATAATTCAATAAATTCTATATCTTTCTTAATACCCTTTCGTCTTTTATCTAAATTTTCAAGATCTTTTTCGATATAAAGCATTTTTTCATATACTTCTTTATTGATTTTGCCTCCAACATGAAGTTCAGTTCTTACATTATTAGGAGAACCAGCAACCTTTGCATCAATGGATTTTTCTGCATAAACTTTACCTCCGACTATCATCCCTCTTCCTTCAATAGCCCTTACTTCGTTTTCAGCAGATACATTACTTCCAATAATATATTCCCCAACTTCAACGTCATTCCCTGCTTCAATAGTTGCTTCATTAATAAAGTCCGCCCTAACATTTTTCTTCGCAAGTATCCTTGCTTTTTCTTGTCCAACTATTCCTCTTGAAATATATATATTACCTTCCGTAGAAATAATTTCAGCCCCTTCGACAGTCCCTTTGATTCTAATATCACCCATTGACCTAACTTTAAATCCAGTTAAAACATCTCCATTTATTGCGACGTCACCATTAAAAACTATATTCCCAGTAGAATAGTCAATGTCACCTTCAATAGTAAGAATATTTTCAACGTGAAGAAGTTCT
>CAZBIT010000579.1:0-1743 GCA_964491835.1 uncultured bacterium | reverse complement strand
CGAAAGTCCCTGTTTCACCTTTCACAATAAATTATATTTTATTTTTCATAATATTTTTTTAAATTTTTAAATAACATTTATAAAATTTAATTATTTTTTCGTTATGGATAAAAAACAAGACCTTTACATTTTATCTGAGGAATCAATTAAAGAACCACCTCAGGGATTTTTTGGTAGTATAAAATATTTAGGACCGGGCTTGGTTTTAACTGCATCAATTGTTGGTTCTGGCGAATTGATTGCAACGACGGCATTGGGAGCCCAAGCAGGATTTGTGACGTTATGGATTATAATTGTAAGTTGTCTTGTAAAAGTGGCACTTCAATTAGAATTTGGTAAACATACAATAAATACTGGTGAAACGACAATGGTATCATTGAACAAACTTCCAGGATTGAGAATTAAGGAAGTGCATTGGACGATATGGGTGTGGATTTTAATTTTTGCCATTACGAAATTTATTCAAATGGGAGGAATAGTTGGGGGGGTCGCTCAAGCCCTTAATATTATGTTTCCATCTATAAGTGTGAGTGTTTGGGCTTGGTTTACTGCGATTTCAGTTGCACTTTTAGTGTTTAGAGGATATTATCGATTTATTCAAAACTTTTCTATACTTCTTATTGGTCTATTTACGTTATTTAATATTTTTTGCGTTGTAATAATTCAATATACTCCTTACTCAATAAGTTTTGGAGATATTTTGAGTGGATTAAGTTTTAAACTCCCTGGGTATGCTGTTGTGTTTGCAGTGGCGGCATTTGGCATAACTGGGGTAGGTGGTGATGAAATAATGCAATATCCATATTGGTGTATTGAGAAAGGATATGCAGCATTCACAGGTCCAAGAAAAAACGCACCAGAATGGATACGAAGAGCAAAAGGGTGGATTAAAGTTATGTATCTTGATGCAATTATTTCTATGGTAATATATACTGTTGCTACTATTTCATTTTATATACTTGGTGCGGCAGTTTTACATGGTAGAAGTGAAATTCCAAAAGGCTATGAGATGGTTAGAACCTTATCAAAAATGTATACAGAATCTGTTGGACCCGGGGCTAAATACATATTTCTATTTGGGGCAATTATTGTTTTGTATTCAACTCTCTTTTCTGCACTTGCAGCGTGGTCACGAACCTTTGGAGACGCTTTTGGTCGTCTAAAATTAATTGATTATTTCGATAAAAAACAAAGGGAAAAATTCATTGCTGTTTTTGCCTGGATAACCGCTTTCATCTGGTTGACTTTGTATATTTTAATAAAAGAGCCAGTAATTATGGTGTCGTTAGGAGGAATTGGAACCGCTGTCATTCTTTTAATTGTTGTATATGTTACTTATTATTATAGATATAAATGGCTTTCAAAAGAACTCTATCCATCGAAAATTTATGACGTGTTTTTATGGTTAAGCGCAATAGTTATAATATGTGTTGGAATTAAAGCTTTTTATTCAAGTATTGGGGAAATTTTTTAATGTGATTATTTTAAAACTAAGATTAATTTTAATCGATGGTATATGAATATTACTTCAATTTAACAAAATAACTTTCCATTTTTTTCTTTTGAAATTATTAAAACTAAATTCTGAAGTTTTAGGTTGGATAATAATTTTTTGTTTAAAAACACATAGAATATAAATCTTTATAAATTAAAAAAATGCTTGCATAAATGTATTATTAATTATATATTAAAAAAAATGAAAAATTTGTTAAAAGTTGTTTAAAAATTTTTATACCAAATTTT
>CAZBIT010000578.1:0-1747 GCA_964491835.1 uncultured bacterium | reverse complement strand
TTTTTCTCACTCTTAAAATAAGATTCATTATAAAAAGACTTTATCAAATCCTTATTAATTTCTCCAATCCATTTCAAACCACATGATTTACACTTCAAAATTGAAAAAATATTAACTTTTTTATATAAACAGACCTTTTCAGACTTGCAGATATAACAGTTTCTAATTTTATCAATTATTGTCATTTAAAAAATATTTGTACGAAACAATTTTGTAAAATCTATGAATTATTACATATTTTCTGAAACATTACCTCATATAAGTAATAAATTTTAAATTAAAATTAATAAAAAATAGACAAATTTTCAATGAAATAATTTTAAACTTTTATTCCTTTGATTTTATTAATATTTACTGTCATTTTTTTTCAATACATTCCTAAAAAACTGTTTTAAAATTTCTATTTCTTTTTTTTCAAAAACAGAAAAGAAATAAAGCCCACTTATATAAATCATTAATATTAAAATCCCTAAAATAATTAATCTCACAACTTCAATTGAAAAATTCTTAAAATATGGATACAAAAAGTATAAAAACAAACCAGTAATCAAAGAAATAAACAAAATTTTCCATACTTTTATAAAATTCCACCTTAAATTAATAGATTTATAGGTTATTAAGTAAAACGTTATAAAGACAAAAATTAATGATAACACCGTTGCTGATGCTGCGCCATAATATGAATATTTTGGAATAAGTAAAAAATTCAGCCCAACACTTATTATTCCCCCTAAAATATATACAATTCCCATAACAACCGTTCGATTTTCAAGATATAAGGTGTAATACGCTGGATAAATAAATATATAAATTAAAGGCATAATCACAACAAATGGAACAATACTTTCTGCTTTCCAATATTCAGGTTTGCACATAAATTTAATCAAATCAACCCGACCAATTAATATCCCCATAGCAAGAGGGATTGCCGCTATAAACGTATATTTTGTCATTATGCTTAAAAAATAACTCTTTTTTTCAATATTATTTATATTATGTGCTTCAATAATATACGGAATAAACACAGTCACTCCAACAGCAGTAACAAAATCATATATCATAGTAAGGGGTCTATAAGCAACAAAGTATAATCCAGTAGCAGCTGATGTGTGGTAATGAGAAAGGATGAAACTGCTTGATGAACTCACTAAATCATATCCAACTGTTGCAAAAACTAATGGTGCCCCAAACAAGATCGAGGTTTTTATGATTGAAGTATCAATTTTTGCCTTTAAAAAATTGATTAATCCTATTTTATTTAAACCTAAACATATAGTTATAATTGAACCAAAAATCCAAGCAAGAAAAAAAATCAAAAGATTAATCTTTATCCCAATGGCCCATAAAATTACAAGAAGAATTATCCAGAATCCAGAATTGAAAAATGCTATGAAATTTGAAAATTCTATCCCCTTTGTAGCGGTATAAAATCTTCCAAATCCGAAAGCAAAAATTTCGATAATTATTATAAGAAAACCTAATTTTAAAATATTCTCATATTCTAAAATATTGACAATCCTACAAAAATATGAATCTAATCCTGTTATAATTATAAAAACTATAAATAAAGTAGCAACAAAAGCTTCAAGTAATAATAATGTCTTAAAATGTGAAATTCTATTTTCTTCTTTTTCTCCGGGAACAATACGAATCATATAAGCATAAATATTCAGACCGAAAAAATATATTCCCATAGAAATAATTCTGAGGATTTGGTCGTAGGCACCTGCTTCGGTGGGAAGAAAGT
>CAZBIT010000577.1:0-1753 GCA_964491835.1 uncultured bacterium | reverse complement strand
GACTTTTTGGGACAAAATAAGGCAAAAATTGTCATATTTTGGTCAAAAATGGGAAATTATTCCCAAATAATTACTTGAAAATTACAAAATAATTTTTAAATTTAGTTAACTTTTTTAAACAATATTAATTACCTTATTATTTTAAAGATATCAAAATAGAAGTTGATAAATTTGGGAGAATATAAATGAAAATTTCTATCACGTGGATTGATTATATCGTCATTGCATTATATTTTATAGGAGTGCTTGGTGTTGGCTTGTATCTGAAGAAATATACAAAGACAGGAGAGGACTTTTTTCTTGCTGGAAGAAGAAACAGTGCTTGGGTAGCGGGACTTGCATTTTTGGCTGCAAATATGGGTGCGGTGGAATTAATGGGAATGGCGGCAAGTTCTTATGAATATGGCATCCTCACTGCACATTTCTACTGGATTGGAGCAATTCCTGCAATGATTTTTTTAGGGCTTTTTATGATGCCGTTCTACTATAGTAGTAAGATACATTCAGTTCCAGGATATCTCAAATTGAGATTTGACGAAAAAAACAGAACCCTCAATGCAGCATCATTTGCCATTATGACGCTTTTGGTTTCAGGGATAAACCTTTACGCAATGGGACTTGTTTTACATACGATTATTGGTTGGGAATTGAACGCATCTATTTGGATTTCCGCGGTTACTGTGGCTATTTACGTTTTTTTAGGTGGACTTACGTCTGCAATATTCAATGAAATAGTTCAGTTTTTCCTAATATGGTTTGGATTATTACTTTGCTCGATATTGGGAATAATCGAAATAGGTGGATGGAATCAGATATTTGAAAGAATTCCTGAATCATACAAACATTTATGGTCAATAACTCTTAATCCAACTGATAATCCGATGATTATAAATTGGGCGGGTATCGTTCTTGGACTTGGTTTTGTATTGTCATTTGGATATTGGACAACAGATTTCTTGGTCGTTCAGAGAGCATTTTCTTCAAAAAACCTTCGAGCGGCTCAGGCAACCCCTATTATTGCTTCATTTTTTAAAATGGCTATACCATTTATAGTTTGCGTTACCGGACTTATCGCCATTCCACTGCTCCCAAAACTCGGTCCGGGCACAGAGTATTCTTATAATGAAGTATTTCCTCTATTGATTAAGAGATACTACCCACCCGCACTATTGGGTTTAGGAATTACTGCACTTCTTGCTGGATTTATGTCAGGACAAGCAGGGAATATCAGTGCTTTTAACACAGTATGGACTTATGATTTATACCGTGCTCATATAAAAAAGGATGCTTCCGATGAACACTATTTATTGATGGGTAGAGTCGCAACGATTGTTGGTGTTTTAATTAGCATAATTACTGCATACTGGGCTATGGAATTCCCCAGCATTATGGACTATATGCAAGCTATTTTCTCGTGGGTGAATGCACCATTATTTGCCACAATACTTTTGGGTATGTTTTGGAAAAGATGCACACCTGCAGGAGCTTTCTGGGGATTGTTAATCGGTATGCTCACTTCAATTACGTTATTCATTCTTGTTAAATATAACATCATTTCAGTGTCCGCAATTGCATTCTCAGAAGAAGCAAGTTTAATGGCTGCTAATTTCTGGAGGGCAGTTTGGGCCTGGTTAATTACATTCATTTTCACCATAATTATCAGTATTTTTACAAAACCAAAAAACCTCTCGGAACTTGAAGGATTAGTTTATGGAGTAACAAAAACAAAAGAAAAAATAAAGGTAAAATTTTA
>CAZBIT010000576.1:0-1770 GCA_964491835.1 uncultured bacterium | reverse complement strand
GATATCTTTACTCCAGAAATGAAAGAACTTAAATATGCTCACAAAATCAGGTCCCTTAAACCTAAAATTAATATATTTCTAATGATAGAACCAGAACATCAAAAGATGATTAATAAAGGACTTTTGCGGGAAGATAAATTTAAATGTGTATTTAAGCTTTATATAAAAGAATGTCTATTAGAGTCATTCCAATAAATTACAGACTATATTGAAAGGAGTAAATTTTTTACAATGTATGAAAACAAAAAAATTTTAGTCGTAGAAGATGAAGTAAACATAAGAAACGTTATAAGCTTGTATCTAAAAAAGGAGGGGTTTAAAGTTTTTGAAACAGGTAATGGACTTGAAGCACTTACTCTTACTGAAAAAGAAAAACCCGATTTAATCATTTTAGATATTATGCTTCCTGGATTGTCTGGGTATGAAATATTTAAAAAAATAAAATCAAGCGAAAATACCAAAAATATTATTATTGTAATTCTGTCTGCTAATGGTCACGAACGACAAAAATTTGAAGGATACCAAACAGAAATAGACCTATATGAAACAAAACCATTTAGTCCAAGACAATTGATTGAGAATGTAAAAGCGGTTCTTAATTAGAATCTAAATTAAATTATTTTTTCAAATTTAAGAAAACATAACTGGAGGAATTAAAATGATTATGTCACATGCCATAAATGTTGATCATAAGGTTTCAGAAAAATTTAGATTTTTTAATAATTTAGAAATAATCTCTGACTACAATATTGGTATTAATTATCATAAAATATTTATATTCAAAGAAATTACAGAGGAAAACGAGTTATTACAGATGTTTGCACTGAGATATTTTGTTTATCGATACGTAAATTTCATAAAGCCAAGCGAATGCCAGCTTGATATAGACTGTTTTGATTTTTACTCAACATTCTTGGGAGCATTCGAAGTAATAGGAGGAACAAAACGTCTCATAGGCACAGTCCGAATTATAAGTGGGGATGGAAAGTCTAAATATGCTGATAAAATAAAAATGATTGCACATAATTCGTATAAAAATAAATTATCGGATATACTTAAAAGACCCACTCTCTTTCCTATTGCGGAAACATTCAATATTCAAGCAGAATATTTTGCATCTTTTTGTGTAAATAGGAATAATTTCTTAAGAAATAATTGTAAACCTTTTGAAATATCGAGATTGGCAGTGCTTCCAGAATATTGGGGCTCAGATGCAAGAATAATGGTAGGACTTCATGACCTTATCATACTTGATTCTTGGAAATCAAATCCTAAAAAGAATATTTACATAATCGCTACTCATCCAAATACAAGAAGAGTATATGAAAGATTAGGGTTCGAAATCATCCCAGGAACAAAAGAGCAACTATATAAAAACATTAATCAACCAGCGGTTGCTATGGTGATGAATCTACAAAATTATCTAAATACTCCAAATCCCTACAGTGAAAGGTGTAAATCCTTATTTAAATCTTATTTGGAAAGGGGAAGTTTTGTAAAAATTAAACTTCTTAAAGATAATACGTATAGAGAGGAATTCCATATGCAGAGTTTTTCTATTTGAATATTTTTAATAATTAATGTACCAATATAATTGTGCTATTTTAATTTAAATTTAAATATATTTATTAGAGTTTTTTAAAAATTCAATAATTAGTGGAGTTAAACAAGTTCAAACTCTCGATTTCTTGTCTGCAAGAAAAGCAATTCTATTAAAACTGTCCGAATTGTTCTGAAACACTACAGATTTAGGTAAATTCAATTTTTAAT
>CAZBIT010000575.1:0-1770 GCA_964491835.1 uncultured bacterium | reverse complement strand
TTATGCACGACATTGCAAAGCCACTCACAAAAAAATTTCTCTCAGAATCAGGATGGACATTTTATGGACATGATGAACTTGGAGCGAAAATGGTAGTAGATATTGTAAAAAAGTTGAAACTCCCAAACCGTTTGGGCGAGTATGCAAGAAAACTTATTAGAATGCACCTTCGTCCCATCTTTCTTTCCGAAGAACAAGTGACAGATAGTGCAATAAGAAGATTTATTGTCGAAGCAGGTGACAATTTTGAGGATTTAATGATACTTTGCAGAGCAGATATTACTTCCGGTAATATAAAAAAGGTTATGGCACATCTTCAAAATTTCAATCGTGTAATTGAAAGGGTGAAAGAGGTTGAAGAAAAAGATAAACTTCGAGAGTTTAAATCTCCAGTTGATGGATTTGAAATTATGAAGGTATGTAACATTAAACCGGGTAAGAAGGTTGGAATTTTGAAAAAAATGATTGAAGAGGCGATTTTGGAAGGAATCATTCCAAATGACCACGACAAAGCTTATGAATATCTCTTGAAAATTAAAGATGGTGTTCTTTTAGAATAGACAATATTTTGCAAAATAAAATTTTTATTATGAATTTTTCACCAAAAAAAATTGTATTTATTATTAGAAGTTTTAAAATAAAATAAGGTAAGAGATAATATGAACGTAATTCAATTAAAAAATGTCGAAAAAACATATCAAATGGGTTTTGAAAAGGTTCATGCTTTGAGGGGAATAGACCTTGATATAAATAAAAACGAATATGTTTCGATAATGGGTCCCTCTGGGTCAGGAAAATCAACTTTAATGAATATACTTGGTTGTCTTGATGTTGCAACAGAAGGCACTTATAATTTTGAAGGTGAAAATGTAAGTGATATGAATGATAACCAACTTGCTGAAATTAGGAACAGAAAAATAGGGTTTGTCTTCCAGACGTTTAATCTTTTGCCAAGAGTTGACCTTATAAACAATGTTGAACTCCCACTGGTTTATGGTGGTGTTCAAAAAAGTAAGAGAAAGAAAAAGGCGTTGGAAGCCCTTGAAAAAGTCGGACTTAGTGATAGATGCCATCATAAACCAAATGAAATCTCTGGAGGTGAAAGACAAAGAGTTGCAATAGCAAGGGCAATTGTAACGAATCCTTCCATTATTCTTGCCGATGAACCCACTGGAAACCTTGATTCAAAAACGGGTGAAGAAATTATGAAAATCTTTGATGCTTTGAATGATATGGGTAATACTATTATCCTTGTGACTCATGAGGAGTATATTGCTGAATGTGGTAGAAGAATAATCAGAGTCAGAGATGGAAAAGTTGAAAAGGATGAAAAAATTAAATAATCTCTCCTCTATTTTACCTTTTTATCTATAAAATCTTTTGTAATTTTTCATAATTTTGTTATATTTAAATAAGTTTTTATTTTTATAAATAATAAAACATCAAATAAAGACGTTTATCGATATATTATGAGTGGCAATAAAATTACAAATAATGGAAATTTTAGTGGATTTCTCCAGTATGAACTTATAGAAAGATTGGATATTATAATAAAAGAAGTTGAAAATCTTCAAAAAAATTATGAATTAACCAAAGAAATCCAGGAAACATTTAAAAATTTGTTATCAATTGGGAGTATCCTGAAAGAAAAAATAAATGATTTTACCGATGTTTATGCTATTGATAAAGGGCTTAAAAGTTTGAAGTTTGAAAATATTAACATTATAGATTTAATAAAGCAAGTTAAAACAAATGTTTCAACTATTGAAA
>CAZBIT010000574.1:0-1772 GCA_964491835.1 uncultured bacterium | reverse complement strand
GAAGGTGATAGATTATATCACAGTGCATTTATAGATTCAGATGGAAATTTTACTTATGCCCAGTGGTTAGCAGTAAAGGAAATAGAAAACAGATTTAAGCCCCTTGAAGAACGTGAAGAAGTATATGAATGGCAGGTTCCGAACAACGTTTCTGAAAGTATAATCTATTTACGTGCTGTTTTGAATTACCGAAGGATGTCTGACTCTTTTGCTGATTACCTCAAAATTGACAGAAGACCCATAATTGAAGTTTCAAGAGATGAAGTTGAGTTAATCGTTAATAAGTAAATTGTTATGTTTTTAGAAAAATCCATAATTTTTAATTTTTATGATGATATATACTTATTAGTTAAATTATAAAATTGGAGATACAATATGAGAAAAACCCGAAGGGATTTTATGAAGGAGATATTTTTATCAGCAGGTGTTTTTTATTCTCCTTTATTTTATTTAAATATTAACAATAAAAGTATAATAGAAATGGAGGAATATATGGCTTACGAATTGCCCCCACTCAGTTATCCATATAATGCACTTGAACCTGTCATTGATGAAGAAACTATGCATCTTCATCATGACAAACATCATGCCGCTTACGTAAATGGTCTGAATGCGGCAGAACAAAAATTAGCAGATGCCCGAAAGACGGGAGATTACGCATTAATTAAACATTATTCAAAAGAAATAGCGTTTCATGGTTCTGGACACATTCTTCATTCAATATTTTGGAAAAATCTTTCTCCCGATGGTGGAGGAGAACCTACGGGTAAATTGCTTGATGCAATAAAAAAGGATTTTGGAAGTTTTGAACAATTCAAGGCACAGATGATTGCTGCAACTAATGCGGTAGAAGGGAGTGGATGGGGTATTCTTGCATATCAACCCGACTTTGATAAACTTGTAATTCTTCAAGCAGAAAAACATCAAGACCTTACGCAATGGGGTGCATACCCCATTTTTGTAATCGATGTCTGGGAGCACGCATATTACCTGAAATATCAGAATAAAAGAGCCGATTTCGTAAATAATATTTTCAATATCGTTAATTGGAAAGATGTAACTTCGCGACTTGAAAGGTTAAAAAAATAAAACCAATGACCTTATATGAATTATTTAAGTGTTGATAACGAAAAAGAATGAAAACGTAGGATAATGGTTAATTAATGAAGGATTAGATAAAATTTACTAACCCTTTTGTTAATGGTGTAGTTTGATAATATCGTAATGTGCCCTTATTGTCGAATTATTTGTTACTTTTGGTTTGGATAGAAATGTAGCAGATTATTTCATTTTTTGAAAGTATTGAAAATATCGGAGATTTTACGATAAGGTATATAATCCGAAAATTATTTAGAAAACAAAAAACTGCTTTCATTCTTAATAAGCATATTTTTGATTACTATTTTCGTTGTTAAAGTGATAAAATATGTATTATTAATACCCAGGGATTTTCCGTTGGAAAACAATGAATAAAATAAAAAAATATTTAGATTTTGAATACTTAAAATTTTCAGTTGTATTACAATATATAAATATTTTTATAAATAATAAAAGAAATATTTTTATTTTTTGATTTAATATTAAAACATCATATTCTTTTATTAATATTATATTTATAATATATCTTAAAGGAGTTGGGAATGAATAAAAAATTATTAATTTTTGTTACGTTTTCGGTTGTCATCGGTCTATCGATAATTTCTTTTTCTTTTTTATTTGCACAGAGGATGGAAAGACCCCAAAGACCGAGACCACTTGATTCTCTATTAATA
>CAZBIT010000573.1:0-1779 GCA_964491835.1 uncultured bacterium | reverse complement strand
CTTTAAAATTAATAAAATATAATAAATGTTTTACCAACATATTATAATCAGATTTCATTAATAAAATTTGCAACTTATTAAAACAACAATTTAAGGAGAACCAATTTATTATTCTATCTTGCATAATTTACATTTATAATCGGTAGTTCTTCCGATTAATTAAAATCTTTGATATATGATATTTTTTAGAAAGGCCCAAGTGATGTTTAAAAAAATAGGATTTGATAATGAGAGATATCTAAAAGAACAGACATTGGCTATTCTTGAAAGAGTAAAAGACTCCAATACTAAATTATATCTTGAATTCGGTGGAAAAATATTATTTGATTATCATGCGTCAAGAGTTTTACCAGGTTTTAATCCTAATGTCAAGATGCAACTTTTGCAGCAACTCAAAGATAAAGCAGATGTTCTCCTCTGTATTTATGCCGGTGACATAGCAAGGAAAAAAATTAGAGCTGATTTTGGTATTACTTATGATTTTGATATTCTCAAAACAATTGATGATTTGGGTGAATGGGGGATAAGAGTATCAGCAGTAGTAATAACACGCTTCGACAATCAGCCGTCTACTGTGGCATTTAAGAATAAACTTGAAAGGCGAAATATAAAGGTTTTCACCCATAAGTTTACAAAAGGATATCCTACAGAGATAGATATAATTGTCAGTGAAGAGGGATATGGGGCGAACGAATATATAGAAACAAAAAATCCTATTGTTATTGTGGCTGGTCCTGGCCCAGGTAGTGGAAAATTAGCAACCTGCCTTTCTCAATTATATCATAATTACAAATGCGGTATCAAAGCCAACTATGCTAAGTTTGAGACATTTCCTATATGGAATCTTCCGCTTAACCATCCAGTCAACATAGCATATGAGGCAGCAACGGCTGATCTGAAAGATGTTATTCTTATAGATCATTTTCACTTAGAAGCATATGATAAAATCGCAGTTAACTACAATCGTGATATTGAGGCTTTTCCTTTACTAAAGAGGATAATAGAAAAGATTACAAAAGCTCCTTCACTTTATAAATCCCCCACGGATATGGGTGTAAATCGGGCAGGTTTTGCCATTATTGATGATGGAGTTGTTAGAGAAGCCGCCGCACAAGAAATTATAAGAAGATATTTTCGATATGCCTGTGAATATGCAATGGGTTTAGTTGAAATGGAGACAGTGCAGAAGATAGAACTTATTATGGAAAATTTAAATCTTAATATTGAAGACAGAAAAGTCGTAATACCTGCTCGACAAGCGGCATTAGATGCGCAAAAAAAAGGAAAGGGAAATAAGGGAATTTTTTGTGGTGCATCAATAGAGTTAAATGATGGAACAATTATTACTGGAAAAAATTCTTCCCTTATGCATGCTGAATCAAGTCTTATTCTGAATGCAGTAAAACATTTGGCTGAAATCCCTGATAAAATAGATTTATTGCCGCTCAGTACAATAGAGTCATTGAATTTTTTTAAGAAGGATATTTTAAAAGGGAAAATGATAAGCCTTAATCTCGAAGAAACTTTGATTGCTCTCAGTATCAGTGCTGCGATAAATCCTGCAACTCAAATAGCAATAGAAAAGTTAAAAGATTTGAACGGATGTGAAGTCCATTTAACCCATATGCCTACTCCTGGAGATACAGCAGGTTTAATAAAATTAGGGGTGAATCTTACAAGTGAACCTAATTTTTCAACTAACACTCTTTTTATAAGCTAATAGTTGGCTATATTGTATCCCTTTAGAATAAATTAGACATTTCTCAGTTCGTAATTGAA
>CAZBIT010000572.1:0-1785 GCA_964491835.1 uncultured bacterium | reverse complement strand
ATTGTAACGTAGTAAAAGATTATGATGACTTTATTGAAAGAGAGGAGAGTTTGTTTAGTTTGGCTCTCACAAGAGCAGAAGAAAAATTATTTCTTTCTTTCCCTAATGTTATTCCTGGGGTAGAAGATGTTAGACCTTCAATGTTTTTGAAATGCCTGCTTGATGGAAAGGAAGTTGATAGGGAGAACTGCGAAAGCGTTAAATTAAATGGAAATTCGATAATGTATGATGAGAATTTTTATTCCAATTTTATTTATAATGCTACTCAAATAAATAAGCATATTCAAGAAATTTATGAGCATATTACCTCAAAGGAAGAGCTTGAAATAATTTTAAGAGGACTTATCAAAAATGAGGTTGACAAGGGGAAAATTATGCAATTACTAAATTCTTATGGTTTTGAATATTTGGATAAATCTTATCTAATTTCGGATGATTATTCTTTTTCTGAATTACCTGTCGCAAAAAATATTGGTGCGGATTTTGTCTATAGTCATTCGTCAATAAAAACTTTTCTTGAATGTCCAAGAAAGTTTTATTATTCAAAAATTATAAAATTGGAAGCACCAAAAGGAGTTCATCTTTTAATAGGAACTATAGAACACGAGATTGTGCAAAATATCCACATTCGATGTAAACCCGATCAAATGAATGAAAAGAATATAAATATTATATTCGATGAAGTCTGGACAAAATATAAGAATGAGTTTGATAATGAATTTTATCAGATAATATGGAAAATATATATCCTTGATAGAATTTGTGATTACGTTAATAAGTATGGAAGAAGTGCTGAAAATATTTATGCAATTGAAAAGGATTTTAATTTTTATTTAAATGACAAATACTCAATATATGGAAGAATTGACAGAATTGATAAGCGAGGGGATGGTTATGAGTTAATCGATTATAAAAAAAGTGGTGAAGGTAGAGAAACTGCTTTAATAAACCAATTTTATAAATATGATATAGATTTTCAAATGCCTTTATATTACTTTGCTGCGAAAGACGTTCTTAAAATTAATCCCAAGGTTTTTTCTTTTATATTTTTCGATTTTAATAGAGAACGAAAATGTGAGAAAATTGAAATTAATGTCAGTGAAAGCGATGATAAATGTAAAAGCAAAGAAGTTAGCAATGGTATGATGGAACAAGTTAAATTGAAGATACTTTCCATTCTTGATGAAATTGCAAAAGATAGATATGGCTTTGATAGACATAGAGATGCTAAATGTATAGATTTTGGTGGTTATAGTTGCGAATATTTGAATATATGCAACCAATCACAGTTATAAGGATAATAAATGAAGGTATCGCCAAAAGATATATTTTCGGAGATTGAATTTACAAAAGAGCAAATATCTGCTATAACATCTCCGATTGATGAGGCAGTTAAAATAGTTGCTGGTGCTGGAACAGGGAAAACAACCGTTCTTGCATATAGATATTTGTATCTTGTTTTGGAAAGAAATATAAAACCAGAAAATATACTTGCACTGACTTTTACTAAAAAAGCTGCGTATAATTTAAAGAAGAAGGTTTCTGAAGTTATTGTTGATGAATATGAAATGTTGAAAGCAAACATTTATAACTTTGATTCATTCTGGTTGAGAATGATATTGGAGAATCCGAATGAGAGTGGAATTGATGCCGATTTTGTTGTAATGGATACAACAGATAGGAGAATATTAAGAGAGGAGATTATAGATGAAATGATAAAAGGAACTAATAAGGATTTTATTCTAAAAATGAATAACGTTAATCTTACCAATATAATGAAGATTT
>CAZBIT010000571.1:1549-1796 GCA_964491835.1 uncultured bacterium | reverse complement strand
AGTTTGAGAATGGTATCGTTATTTTATCTTCAACAAAATCCTTTGTTGCAAATTTAACCATTTCCTGAATTAAATGATTCAGCCCAATTCCGCGTTTTGCAGAAATAAAGACCGCATCGGGATATTCATTTTTCATCTCAGAAATCACATTATCATCCTTCAATATATCGAGTTTATTAAAGACCATAAGCGTTGGCTTATCGAGTATATTCAAACTTTGTAGGACGTCATTTACGTAGAAAATTTG
>CAZBIT010000571.1:0-1539 GCA_964491835.1 uncultured bacterium | reverse complement strand
CTCTTGCTTCGCCGAGTGTGCTTTTAAAAGATGCAATGAGATTGTGGGGGAGTTTTTTTATGAATCCAACGGTATCGGATAGAAGTATATCGATTTGGTCTTTGAATTTTACTTTTCTTGTTGTCGTATCGAGTGTTGCGAATAGTTTATCTTCCACTAAAACGTTTGCATTGGTAATTGCATTGAGGAGAGTTGATTTTCCTGTATTAGTGTATCCAATAATTGCGGTTTTGAAGATGTCTTTTCTCTTTTTACTTCTTGTGATGCGTCTTTTTTCAAACGTTTCAAGTGTGTCGGAAAGTTTTCTAATTCTTTTTTTTATATTTCTTCTATCAACTTCAAGTTGTGTTTCTCCGGGTCCTCTTAGCCCTATACCGATTCCTCCTTCCTGTCGGGAAAGATGAGACCAGTATTTTGTCAGGCGTGGTAACATATATTGCAATTGTGCAAGTTCAACTTGAGTTTTTGCTTCTCTTGTACGGGCATTTTTTGCGAATATGTCAAGGATTAGTCCTGTTCTGTCTATGATTTTTTTCCCGACAACTTTTTCGAGGTTACGGGATTGAATAGGTGATAAATCTACATCAAGTATAACGCAATCCACACCATTTCGGCTTGCAATCTTTGAAAGGTTATCCGCTTTCCCTTTTCCTATAAAAAATCCAGGGTCAATTTCTCTTTTTTTATATGTAATAGAGTCGGAGATTTCTAACCCCGCAGTGTTTGATAATAACGTAAGTTCTTTCATATTCTCGGATATTTCAATTTCGGTGTTAAACCTGTCTGAAATTCCAACAATTATTGCTTTTTCTTTTTTCAAACTTTTATTTTTTTCTCCTGATTTTATTTTACAATTTATATTTGGGTATTAAATCATTTTTTCTATCCATATTTCGCATCCAATAATAATCAGGGTGGCGATTAAAAAGTATTTTCCGATTTCTTTTCCTAATCTCGATTGTTTTATAGTAGTTGATATATCCTTTTCTTTGTCGAAATAAATTATCTTTTCAGCGCCTGTTATGGATTTTATTTCATCGATGTTTGGCTTGAACAGGTCAGATTCTTTTGGGTCTATGTTTACTGAAAAGATTTTTATTAACTTGTCATCCGCAAATAATTTATAAATACCAGGGATATCGGTATTAGAAAAATTTATTAAAAATTTGTTGGATTGAATTTGAACTTCTGGTTTCTCTTTAAATCCATCGGGTTTTTCAATTTCGAAATTTTTTGATTTATGTAAGGTTGAAAATGAAATCTCGTCTCCAATCAGTAAACTCTTTTTATTAATAAAAGTTTCAGTGGATAGATAAAAAGTTAACTGATTCATTATTGGAGCAAAAATGCCTTTTAAGGGGAAATTGCTCCATTCTAAATTTTGAGGGCATGCAAAAAGTATAATTTTCCCATTGTTTAAATTAGATTCTATTAGAAAGGGATTTCCATTTGAGAACTCTATGATTGCATCGCTATTGGGGGTCTTTTCCAAATTAAAAAAGTCATAAAAGTTTGGAGAGTCGATTGTTTTTTTCTCTT
>CAZBIT010000570.1:0-1808 GCA_964491835.1 uncultured bacterium | reverse complement strand
TTTCACAGATACTCCTTTTACTTCTATATATAAACTTCGCTATAATTAATTGCAAAACTAATTTCATTTATCTATTTATCTGCGTTCTCAATTTCTTTAAAACTTACAACAGTTGATTCACCATCTAACATCTCATATAATGCCTTCTTACTTGTATAAAGCCACTTTTCACTCACAACTATTTTAAAACCATTCCCAGTTTTAGTAGGCATTAGTCTTACTTCTCTTATTTCTTCCATTTATACCACCTCCAGGTAATTTATATCCAACACCAATCCCGCGAGGGGAAGGTGGTCTCTTCTCACTTACCGGAATTTCTTTAAAAGTTTTAATAATAGACTATGCATGGTCCTGAAATAACCGAAACCTTTATGTTACTAACTGAACAATTGTGAAGTGAACAATAAAGGTTTCAGCGAGTTATTTTTCATTTATTATTTTATAATCCACCACCTTTAACAATCTATAACAAAAAAATAAAAAAACAAAACAAATAAATAAAATTAAAAGTATAATAATTTTTTAAACAATTATTTATATACAATTAGTCTTTATTTATTTTTTGGTCAAGTAATACTATACTATTCCTAGGAAAATTAATTGGATTTTTTTCTTCAATATAATCAAGAAATGAAAATAGACTTTTTAACCACTTAGGTGGTTTACTCATATCAAGATATGTAAATGGAATAATATTTATTATAGAATGAATAGTCCATTTTCTTAGTATCTTCATTTGAATTTTATTAAGTTCACTTTTAATACCTGGTATATTAACTATATGCCCTGAAGACGATGTATAAGAAAAAAATTTAACAGTTCAATTTATTTAAAATTAAAAGAATCCCTTAAAATAGTTGAAGGGAATTCAATTTCTATTTAATTCTAAAAAGAATTGTAATAAATTAATTAACTTTGAACAGGATGATTTGGTCATCAAGACATAGAAACAAAAATGAAATACAATCATCTTTCCCCTGACCATCTAAAAAGTGCAATTAATAAGTTAAAATTATAAATCAATATTCTGTAATTTTCTTGACCTCCTTCCTATAATACTCCTTTGTTGTAATCACTTCAAAACTTTTTTCCTAAACCTTACTAATCTACCAACTTTAATAAATGGTATAAACTGAGTATGACACTAATCCCGAATGGTTGATTTTTTCTCATTTGCCAATATTATTACTCAAAACACCATTCAACAAGCGAACCAAGATTCTCAGAAGATGAGAGAATCCTAAGATTGTTAGAAACATTTTTATACGAATATACTGAGCGAGGAAACGCAAGTTCTCTGTTTATAAGTTCATCGGGAGCCGACTCCATCATTTGATCCTTTATATCCGAAATTAGAACTTTTCTCGGAGCAATACATCCAAGAAGGTCTGGTAAATCATACGCTGTTAATGCACCTGCAACACAACAAGAAAAATTGACCTTATAAAATTTATTCATTACTATTGACCTGTATGAAATAGGTGAACCCAAAAGTGCAATATTGCTTATGGAGGAATCAAAAGCTGCAGCGTGAAGAAGTGTAGGACACATTTCACCAATTGCAACGGCGCATATTTTCTCACTATCAATATCATCCCGAGTTCTTATATGATTAACCACTCTCACTATATCACCTGCTTGAATACCAACTACACTTCTTCCTATCAAGACCGAAGCGTAATCAACAACATGTTCTAAATAGCTTCCGGATTTGTTTTTAGTCTCGCCAATTCCCAAAAGGTCAGGGGCAGCCACAATGTAACCATTTTTTACTAATCCTTCGATTTGTCCTCCGACGGATGCCTGAG
>CAZBIT010000569.1:0-1813 GCA_964491835.1 uncultured bacterium | reverse complement strand
CTTAATGCCACCCTATCCAAAGTAATTTCTTTATCCCCAGTATTAAGGACAGAATGGTCGTGATAAAACTTGTTGAACGACTTCGCAAGTTCCAATAAATAAGTCGCTAATCCAGAAGGATTATAATTTGCCGAAGATGAAATCAATACTTTTGGAAAGAGAAGAAGATGTTTTATTATTTTGATTTCCTCTTCATTTCCAAGTTTTGTAAATTCAGGAAAATCATTTTTATACTCTTCACTTTTTCTTAATAAACTTGAAATCCTTGCGTGAGTGTATTGAATATATGGACCGGTATCCCCATCAAAAGAAATGGACTCTTCTGGATCAAAAAATATGTCTTTTGAAGGATGAACTTTTAACATAAAGAATTTTAAAGCAGAAAGACCAATTATTTCAGAAATTTCTTCCAATTCTTCCCCTTCAATTTCTCTCGCTCTTTTTTCTATCTCTGATTTTGCTAATTCTTTCAATTCATCCATTAACTCATCAGCATCGACAACCGTTCCCTCTCTCGATTTCATTTTCCCTTCGGGAAGATATACCATTCCATAACTCAAGTGATAACATTGGTCAGCCCATTTAAACCCAAATCTTTTTAATATTTCAAAGAGAACCTGAAAATGATAATTTTGTTCAGAAGCAACTACATAAATCGAAGTATTAATATCATATTCATCAAATCTTAATTTAGCATTCCCAATATCTTGCGTAATATAAATAGACGTTCCATCACCCCTCAAAAGAACCTTCCTTCCGAATCCTTTATCTGATAAGTCAATAATAATGTCACCCTTTTCATTTTTATAACATATAGAATCATTTAGTGCCTTTAATACTATATCCTTACCAAGTTTATAAGTTTCACTCTCATAATATAATTTATCAAACGAGATTCCAAGTCGGTTGTATGTTTTTTGAAAACCGTTATAAACCCAATCATTCATCATTTTCCATAATTTAATTATTTCCTCATCTCCTTCTTCCCATTTCTTAAGCATTTCCTGTGCCTTTTCAATGAGTTTTTCATCCTTTTTTGCCTCTTTTTCAAACATTACATAATAATCACCAACGAAATGGTCACCCTTTTTACCCGTATTTTCGGGATTTTCTTTATCACCCCAATTTATATAAGCAAGCATTGACTTGCATATATGTATTCCTCTATCATTTATCAAATTTATTTTTGTGGTATCACTTCCCACTTTTTTAAGAAGATTGCTCAAAGACATTCCTAAAACATTATTTCTAATATGACCTAAATGCTGTGGCTTATTAGTGTTAGGTGAAGAAAATTCTACTAATATTCTTTTATCTTTTCCCCATTTACTATCTCCATAAAAAGCACCATTTTCCAAAATTTCTAAAACTGTCTCTTTAAAAAGAAAATCTCTCTTAAAAACAAAATTTAAATAAGAATTTTTTTGTATTATCCTTTCAATATATTGAGGTAAAGAGATATTTTTGGAAATATTTTCTGCAATATCCGATGGATTTTTCTTAATTAATTTAGCAAGATGGAAACACCCAAATCCAAAATCACCTTCTTCAGTTTCAGGGGATGGTTCAAGATTTATTGAAATATTATTTCCCTTTAAATCCGAATATATCCTGATTATTTCATCTTTCAGATAATTTTCAAATGTATTAAGAATGTTCATAATTAGAAAATAATGATTAATTTAACATTTTAAAAATATTTAATATGGAAAGGTATCATTCAATTTCCTTTAATCTCGGATTAGAATTATATTTTCTTCCTACTTTAGCAATCGGTCTTCCATCAACCATAACTATATCAGCGGTAAAATCT
>CAZBIT010000568.1:0-1815 GCA_964491835.1 uncultured bacterium | reverse complement strand
CACATGCATGCGTCTCTATTATAATTTATTTTCTATCGCAATTTTCAGGTAATTATATAAATAACGATAAATTATATTCCGTTTGGGTCTTTAATAATGATAAATAATATTAAATTAAAAACTTTACTTGTGTCATTTTTAATTGCCTTGTTTTTGTGGTTTTATGTTAAACTTAGTAATACTTATATATATCAGATTGATATTCCAATTGTTCCATTAAATATAAAAGAAGGGAGAGTAATAAAAAATGAGATACCCAAATTTGCTACTGTAAAGTTACAGGGAAAGGGAAGCAGTTTAATGAGGTTACTTCTTTTATGGAAATCGGATGTAAAATATCTTTTAGACCTTAATACGATAAATTATGGTTGGGATTTTTATTTAAATAATTATTTGAATTGGGTGAAGTTTCCATCGGGTTATGAAAAAATTAGTATAATGGAAATAGTTGCACCTGATATGATTTCTATCGAACTTGATAAAAAGATTGAAAAAAAGTTTCCTATTTCTGCCGAAAGTATTAAAGTTCAAATTCCAGAACATTATGTTCAGGTGGGTAAAATTAGATTTGAACCTGATTCTGTGACCGTCTCCGGGCCAGAATCAAAGATAATTAAAATGCAAAGCATTCCAACGGAATTAAAAGAATATAAAAATAAAAAGAAACAATTTAGTGATAATATCTATGTAAATAAAATAGATGAAAATGTTTTTATTTATGACGTAAGTAAAGTGAAACTTTTTGTTGATATACAAATTATTGGTGAAAAAGTTATTGAAGACGTTAATATTAAGGTAATTAATGTTCCTGTAGGTTATAGTGTTAAGGTAGAACCTGCGACGGTAAATCTGAAAATAAAAGGTGGTATAAATTATGTGAATGAAATCAAAAAGGAAGATATTTCAGTAGAAATTCCGTGGAATAAGGAATGGAAAAAATATCGCGCATATACTGAAAAATTGATAATCAGACACCCTAATGATGTAATATCTTATGAAGAAACGCCTAAAACTTTTACTGTTATAGTAGGATAATCATTGGTTTAGAAATTTATGAAGAATGAATATCTAATTCTTGGTATAGAAACTTCTTGTGATGAAACTGCATCTGCGGTGGTTAGGAATAATACTCTTCTTTCAAATGTTGTATATTCTCAAACAATTCATAGCAAATATGGTGGAGTAGTACCCGAATTGGCATCGCGGTCTCATCAAGAAAAAATTGTTTCAGTAATAGATAAAGCAATTAATGATGCAGGTGTTGAAAAGAGGGACATTAATGGAATAGCAGTAACGAAGGGTCCTGGGTTAGTCGGTTCACTTCTTGTCGGAATGAGTTTCGCACAAGCATTGTCGATAAGTCTGGGGATTCCCTGTATTGGAATTAATCACCTTGAAGCACATATATGGTCTAGTGCTTTAGAGAATAAATCTATTAAACCTCCATTTATTTCTTTACTAATTTCCGGTGGTCATACGCAACTTATTTATGTTAAAGAATTTGGTGTATATGAAACACTTGGAAGAACGAGGGATGATGCTGCTGGTGAGGCGTTTGATAAAGTGGCGAAGTTATTAGGACTTGGTTATCCTGGTGGAAAAAACATAGATGTGCTTGCAAAAAAAGGGAATATGAATTTTTTTAATTTCCCCCAAATTGGACCAAGGGGAAATAATTATGACTTTAGTTTTAGTGGAATTAAGACCGCTGTTCTTTATTATTTGAACGGCGTGTCCGAAGAAATAAAACATATCCATTTAAACGATATATGCGCAAGTTTCCAGATAAGAGTGGTAGAAGTCCTTTTGGAAAAA
>CAZBIT010000567.1:0-1816 GCA_964491835.1 uncultured bacterium | reverse complement strand
TCAAACTCTTCATGCATTAAATAGACGAGAAGAAGCTAAAAAAGAATATGAAATAGTTCTTAAACTTGATCCAAAAAATAGAGATGCCAAAAAAGGAATTGAAATTATTAAAATGCTTCAGTAATCAAAAGTGATTTTTGTTAATGGTTTAATAATATATACACATTAAAGTAAATTCGTTATCAGTTTCATAATTTAAAAGGAAATTCTTATGAAAAAGACATTATTTATAATTTTCACAATTCTGCTTATTATTTCCTGTGGTAAAAAACGTGAGCAAATAATAATCAATGGATTTGAGCAGTATCAAGACCCATTCACCAAATTATTCTTTGTTCATCCTAAAGAATGGGTTCTTGAACAAGATGGTATAAATATTTCCTATTATTCATCGAGAGAGGTGGTTAGTAGATTCGTTGATTACAGCAGTCAAGGAAAAGATGGAGCGAGGCTTATGATAACTACCCAGAAAATGGATAGTTTAATTAAGTTAGAAGATTATGTCCAAGGACTGCAAAATGATTTAAAAGATAGAGGATTTCAGATTACAAACGTTAAACCGCAAATACTGAGTGCATTGCCCGGTACGATGATTCAATATAATGGCAATTTATCTAAGGACTCAAAAATAGTAGCAGTTCAGGTCTCAGCGGTGCAAGATTCTTTTTTATATACGCTTAAATATGAAGCTTTTAACGATTTGTTTGAACAAACAAGAGCGGCTTTTGATTCTGCATGTATGTCTTTAATACTGCCGAAGCCAAAAAAGGTCAATGTCAATGTCGATCCTTCGATTCCTTCTAATGAGTTTATAACTTTTAGTAATCAATACCTTAAAATTAGTTATCCAGACAATTTTGAAGTAAATACACCTCAGCCCAAAGCTCCTATAGAATCTTCTATTGAGATTAAAGGTTATCGTCAGGATAGTTATATAAGAATAGATGTTATACCAGCCCAAAAATTAAGTCCTGAGAAAATTTTTGAACAAAATGCTAAATTTTACAAATCAAAATCAAAAGGTGAGACATCTATTGAAGGTGTTAAAACAGTTTATTTGAATTATTCTATTATGAAAAATATACAGAGCCGGGTATATTTCTTAGTCAAAAATGACCGATTTTACAGGATTATAATGAATTATTACGAGCCAATGAGAAAAAGTTATCTACCTGCATTCGAAAAGAGTATTAATTCTTTGAAAGTGCAATAAATTTTGCTGTATATTTTTTTCTAAACCTTTCTAACAGTCAAAATAGAAAACATTCATACCTAGTGCCTTGTTAAATATCATATATTCTTTTTTAAGCTCTGTGTTGGTCTTGTGACCAACACAGCAACTTGTTCTGTTGGTGACAACACCAACAGAGAACAGATATCAATTATATAATGTATCATTTATTATTTAATAAGGCACTAGAATATTTCTTGGATGCATAGTTTATATCTTTTAAACCACTTGTAAAGCCAAGTTTTTTATCTATTGAGTTTTTTACAAAGTTTGGTAATGCTTATATTATTGTTTAAATAATACTTAATAATGTGCAGTATGTCTTTGTATATTTGAGTATTGCTTAGCATAAGCACCTCCTTTTTTTTCCCCTTAATAAAACAATACAAAGGATTTTTGACTTATGGAAGCGATTTTCAAGGGATAGACTAACCTATCCCTTGAGCGTTATATATACCTAAATTGTCAACACATAGATAAAATTATACATTTTATAAGACTTTGGAAAATTTAATATAGTCAATTTTTTATGAATACTACGGGACAGAATGACAGGGAATCAAGTTTCGATTAATATTTTCTTAA
>CAZBIT010000566.1:0-1819 GCA_964491835.1 uncultured bacterium | reverse complement strand
TTGTTATGACTAAAAGATTTTTGGATTTTTTGGCAGAACATGAAAGAAAATTAGCCCCATATATCAATTCTACTAGACAGGCAACTGATAGTAAAAGACATAGAGAAATACGTGATTCCTATTTAATGTCGGTATTGAAAGACGGTTTCTTTCTTAAACCAAAAGATTCAAAAAGGGTGTTTGATAAAAATGTTAAATATATTCTTTGGGCTGAACTTTTAGAAAAAACTAACAAACCAAAATGTCCAAATCCTATGAAAAATAATAAATGTATGAAATATTTAACATACGAAGATGCTCAAGTTGATCATAAATATCCATGGAGTAAAGGTGGCTCTAGCAAGATAAAAAATGCCCAATTATTGTGTTCAATTTGTAATATTAGCAAAAGAAATGAAATCACAGAAGGATAAATAATGATTTTAATTAGGTGTTTACATATTACTACAATTAATACGCTATAATAGACTTATTTAAATATCCTGCTGGCTTCTTTTACATTAATTTCTTTAAAAATGTATTGTATGTATTTTTAATAATATTATACATTTTCAATCGATAACTAAATATATGTTTAAAAATTAAAAATAAAGTTTTTCAGAAAATTTGTTTGGAATAAATTTTTAGAAACTTTAATTAGTTCTTGACTTCACGAACTAAATTTATTATATTATAATAGTGTTATTATATTATATAACTAAATTGCTTGTTATAGGATGGTATTGAAAATGAAAAATAATTTATTCTCAATCTTTATTTATTGTTTTATAATAATTTATGTTTAAACCTGTAAAAAAAATGCAAAATTTCAGTTTTTTTAATTTATATAAGTCCAATAAAAATAATGTCCCTTATAAAAAAAGGTGCAGAAAAGTTGAGAAAAATGAGCATTTTTGAGAATTTTTTCTCACTATCTGACAAAATTATTATCATAATTACAATTTATTTGGTAAATTTTAATATTCGTGATTTTTTATAATTCAAATTTAAAAGAAATGATATAATTCCCGTGTATAAGAGAATCTATACAATTAACTTAATTAACAAATACTTATTGGTTCTCTCGAGTATAAGGGCAATGATATTTACTTTTTTATGCTTATTCAAAATTAACAAAGAATATGTAAATTAATTTAAAAAGGTTCTAAAATGAAAATTAGAAATAATCTCTTCTTATTGTTTTTTACTTTATTTATTTTTTCTTTTCTTACCCTGAACGCCCAAACACTCCAGTCCCCCGAAAGTTTTTTGGGTTTTAAGGTTGGGGCGGATTATAAATTGGCAAGTTGGGAACAGATAGTTCAGTATTTCAAACTCCTCGATGAATCGTCTGATATGGTTATGGTTAATGAACTCGGTAAGACAACGGAAGGAAATCCATTTATTTTGGCTGTTGTTTCTTCATCGGAAAATATGAAAAATCTCGATAACTATAAACGTATAGCAAAAAATCTTGCGATGGGAAGGATAAGTGAACAAGAGGCACAAAAATTATCAAAAGAAGGAAAATCGGTTGTCCTTGTGACTTGCAGTATTCATGCAACTGAAGTCGGTTCAGCGCAAATGTCGATGGAACTTATTTATAAATTGATAACAGAAAATACACCGAAGAATAAGCAGATTCTCGATAATGTGATATTTCTTCTTGTTCCTTCCTTTAATCCCGATGGATTGATTATGATAAGGGACTGGTATAATAAGTATCTTCAAACGCCTTATGAGGCGAGCGAAATTCCCTGGCTTTATCATAAATATACGGGTCACGACAATAATAGGGATGCATTTATGCTGACTCAAGTTGAATCGAGATACGTTACGG
>CAZBIT010000565.1:0-1819 GCA_964491835.1 uncultured bacterium | reverse complement strand
TCAATTCTTGCAAATTTTGTCAAAAAATTCATAATTTAACTGCAATACAAGGAATAAATATGTCTATTTGTATCAGCAATGGTGTGAAATGGTGGAATTTAAAATGTTGTTGAAGAGAAAAAATAGTTGAATTTTAATACAATAAGTAATAGATTTATAGATAAGGGAAAGCAGAATTATTTGACAATCATAGAAAAGTGACAATTGAATAGCCAATCTCAAAATATTGTATTAAACTATACATTAGTCTTATGATAAAAACGGTAATGTCAAAAATTTTATGAAAAAATTATGAAAAAGATAAAAACGTAGGGGCGAACGGCCGTTCGCCCATAAAATAAAAAAAAGGAGGAAGATATGAAACGTTTAAACATCATTATTAGCCTTATTATTATCTGTTCTTTTCTATTAAGTTTACCATTAACAACACAAGCCCAAAAGGGAAAAATCCGACTAAGTTTGGATGCAAGCGTGACCCAAAGATTAGGTCTGGACACAGATATCACCATCAAGTATTGCAGGCCCGGTGTCAAAGGAAGAGTAATATGGGGTGAATTAGTCCCCTATGATAAAGTATGGAGAGCAGGAGCAAACGAAAACACTACTATTGAATTCAATAATGATTTACTAATCCAAGGACAAAAATTGCCTGCTGGAAAGTATGGATTTTGGATAATTCCATCAAAGAAAGATTGGACAATCATATTCAGCAAAGTCAATAATGCATGGGGCTTAAAATATGCCGGCCAAGAACAAGACGCACTCCGTGTAACTGTAACACCAGTGAAAGCACCTCATCAGGAATGGTTAATATACGGATTTGACGATCTGGCAGGTACTTCGGCAACAGCATACCTTTACTGGGAACAACTGAAAGTGCCTGTCAAAATTGAGTTAGCCCAAAAATAAAAATTACTTAAAGACATCCATTCAATCGTTCTCTATTTTCGACAATAATCACAATCAGTTGGATTTACTCTGCTTATGTGTCTACTGTAAAGCATAAGAAACTTTTTAAAGCAGTTATTGAAATATTTGTAAAGACCATTTAATATAAAGTCCAGACAATTGATAGTGCGAAAAGACAATCAAATGGTGTTGTGTTTGTAGATGTTATTTAGTATTTTGTTTTCATCTGTTGGGAGAATTTTTTTGTTTAAATCGAGTCATATTAATTGCAATTAAAACTGTGGAATTAAAATGGATTTAAAAAAGTATTTCAAAAAATATATTTCAATCGTTTTTTTATTAGCGTTATTTTTAAACGCTATTATAAATGCACAACCGATTGAAATCTACGATTCTGGGGAATTACAGACTGCTCTACAAAAGTTAAATGTTCTCGGGAGCATTCTTTATATTGCCGCTCACCCAGATGACGAAAACACAGAAGCCCTTGCTTATTTTTCTAAAGGGAGAAAATATAGGACTGCATACCTCTCACTTACCCGCGGTGATGGTGGACAAAACCTGATTGGCTCAGAAAAAGGAGTTGAGATTGGTATAATTCGTACTCAGGAACTTTTGGAAGGCCGCAAATTCGATAAGGCAGAGCAGTTTTTTACACGAGCAATTGATTTTGGTTACTCAAAAACTCCAGAGGAGACATTTGATTTTTGGGGGAGGGACAAAATTCTTGCGGACATTGTATGGGTGATTCGAAAGTTTCGTCCTGATGTTATAATATCTCGTAATTCCGGTGGACATGGACACCATACCGCTGCTACCTTGCTTGCACCAGAAGCTTTTAAAGCCGCTGCTGACCCTAATAAATATCCAGAGCAACTAAAATACGTTCAACCCTGGCAGGCCAAGAGAA
>CAZBIT010000564.1:0-1825 GCA_964491835.1 uncultured bacterium | reverse complement strand
AGCGAAGAAAAAAAAGGCAGAAAACATCTGGTTGTTCAAAAAGATAAAGAAGAATGTGTAAAATTTTTTGAAACATATGAAATAAAAGAAGAATGATTAATTGGAGGTCATAATGGCATTAGAAAAAGAAGATATTGAAAAGATTGTAAAAAAGTTTGGCAAAAGTGGGAAAGATACTGGTTCACCAGAAACCCAAATTGCGATTATAACCGAAAGGTTAAATTATCTAACTGAACATTTTAAACTTCATAAAAGAGATAATCACTCACGCAGAGGGCTGTTAAAACTCGTTGAAAGGAGAAAAAAGTTATTAGAATATCTCAAGAAAAGAGATATTGTAAAATTCAAAAAGATTAAGGAAGAGCTTAAAATAAGGTAATATTTAAATATTTATTTAAGTTATGATACATCAAAAAAGGAGTTATCTTTATGATATCCGTTGAGAATTTAACAAAATATTATGGCGTGAAAAAGGCGGTTGATAACATTTCGTTTAATGTTAAAAAGGGAGAAATATTAGGATTTTTGGGACCAAACGCAGCTGGGAAAACAACGACGATGCGTGTTATAACGTGCTATTTGTCTGCTTCAGCAGGGACTGTGAAGGTTGGGGATTATAATATTTTTGAAAATCCAATTGAAGTAAAAAGAATGATAGGATATATGCCTGAGAATCCCCCATTATATACGGATATGACTGTGCAGTCGTATCTTGAATTTGTTGGAATGATAAAAGGTCTTTCAAGGAAAGGACTTAATGATGGTGTTAAGCGGGTGATGCATGTGACTGCGATTGAGCACGTCAAAGAAAGAATTACTGGGAAACTTTCAAGGGGTTATCGACAGCGTGTTGGACTTGCACAGGCATTGATTCATAATCCCGAAGTTCTAATTTTGGATGAACCTACCGCAGGTTTAGACCCAAAACAAATTATCGAAACTCGTGAACTTATTAAATCGCTTGCTGGCAAACATACTGTCGTTGTCAGTACTCATATACTTCCAGAAGTAAGTATGACCTGTGAACGTGTTCTCATTATTAATGAAGGAAAGATTGTTGCTGAAGATACAATTGATAATCTCCAACATAGAATAAGAGGTTCGGAAACAATTCTTATTGAAGTTGAAGGACCTAAAAGTGAAATACTTGAAACATTAAAAAAGATTGAAGGTATTTCCGACGTTAAATTCCAAAAAACAAAGGGTGAGAATATACATATATTTCATATAGAAGCAAAATCAAGTGATAGAGCAAGGGCAACACTTGCCAGAGCAATCATTTCTAAAAATTGGAATCTTTATGAGATGAAAACGATAGGTATGAGTCTTGAGGATATTTTCTTAAAATTAACAACTAAAGATGAGGAGGTATAATCTTGAGAAATATATATTCCATATTTAAAAGAGAGTTGAAGACCTATTTTAATTCCCCTATCGCTTACGTTATTTTGACTGTATTCCTGCTTTTGACGGGATATTTCTTTTATACAATATTATCGTTTTTTATGCAATATGCTTTTCAGATGTCCCAGCAGGCAGCAAATTATGGAATGCAGAGAAATATTAACGTAAATGAGATGATGATTCGACCTCTTTTTGGTAATATGGCAATTATTGCAGTTTTTATGATACCAATGATAACGATGCGTCTTATAGCAGAAGAGAAAAAGACAGGGACTCTTGAGTTATTGATGACTTCTCCAATTACTCCACTTCAATGGATTCTTGGAAAATACTTTTCGGGATTTGTTCTTTTTGGGGCAATGATAAGTTTTGCATTTATTCCAGTTTTTCTATTGTTCTTATTTGGGAATCCTGAATTTTG
>CAZBIT010000563.1:0-1826 GCA_964491835.1 uncultured bacterium | reverse complement strand
GTTGTTCCCAATCCTTATAATTATGCTGCACAATCACTTCAATATCCTGGTGAACCGGATAAAATAATGTTTATGGATATACCTGGATTTTGCACAATTAAGATTTATAGTGAAAGTTTAGATTTAGTTGAGGTTATAGAACATACCAATGGTTCAGGAGATCAATCATGGGGACTCACTCCTTTAGAACATACGACTACTATTACAGGGCAAAGAATTGTAAGCGGGATTTATATTGCTCATATTCAAGAAAATTCTGAAAACGGTACACCAACTGGTAATAGCATAAATTTAAAATTTATAGTGATAAGGTAAGTAATGTTAGAAATTTTATAAAGATTTATCTAATATAGAAAAGTATTTGTTAAAAAGGAGGCATATTAAAATGAAGAAATTGAGTCCATATTTATTAATCGTATTTCTATTAATCATTTACACTGATTTATGCCATTCTGCTATAAAGAAAGTCGCTCAGACCGGACTCCAATTTTTAAAGATTGATATGAGTGCGAGAGCGGCAGCTATGGGTGGAGCATTTGGGATGGTAGGGTCCGATGCAAATGCAATGTTTTATAACCCTTCTGGTATAGGTAAAATGGAGTCAAACCTTGATATATTTATTACCAGAACAGAGTGGGCAGCCGATATCTCATATAATGCTGGAGCCTTGGTGAAAAATTTAGGGACTTTTGGAAATTTGGGATTCAGTTTTATTTCAGCGGATTACGGGGATATAATTGGAACACGGGTAGCATCAACCACGAAGGGATATATAGATACAGGATTAATAGAAGATGTTGGTGCTTATGCGTTTGGTTTTGCATATGCGAGAGCAATGACGGACAAGTTCACGGTGGGTGGTCAGATTAAATATGCATTCCAGCGTCTGAGTGCGAGTCTCTTGAGTAATAATATAATTGCTTCAAATAGAGTTTCTGGGCTTGCTTATGACTTTGGAACTATGTTTTACCCAGGTTTTAAAAGTTTTAGAATGGGAATGAACATTCGAAATTTTTCTCCTCAGTTTAAATATCAGAATGAAGCATTTGAATTACCTCTGACATTTGTAATCAGTTTTGCTATGGATGTTTTGGATTTTTTGGGTGAGGAGCACCCAAACTCTTTATTAATTGCCGTTGATGCTATACATCCGCGCGATTATACTGAAAGAATCCATTTAGGAGGAGAATATTTATATAAGAATATGTTCGCAATTAGGGCAGGTTACAAACTTAATTATGATGAAGAGGGTTTTTGTGCAGGATTTGGTGTTAAGAGAAGTGTTTCCGGTGTAAATATAAAATTAGATTATGCTTACACAGATATGGGTGTATTTAATACGGGTAACAGAATCTCCATAGGATTCACATTAGAATAAAAGGCAATTCTCTTAGTTTCTTGAGGTAAGATTTTTATAGTAGTAATAGTTATAAATAATTTCTTGAAGAATACTTAAGTATGCTTGAAAAGTACCTCGAGTAAATACTGCAATAAATACATTTCTTATAAAACTGTGGAGGAATTTATTATGAGTAAAAATAAAAATATGAACCGAAGAGATTTTATTAAAACTGGGGCTGCGGCTGGTATTGCATTAACAGTGGGACCAAATATTAGGATAATGGGTAAAGATGATAGAAAAGTAAGATTGGGATTTTTAGGGGTCGGAGGACAGGGAACTAATATTCTAAGAACTTCATTGGTTATGGAAGATGTGGAAGTTTCCGCAGTTTGTGATATTAAGGTTGAGAGAGTCACAAAGGCACAGGAACTAGTTGAGAAATCGGGAAGAAAAAAACCTGAGGGATACTCAAACGGCGAAGAAG
>CAZBIT010000562.1:0-1847 GCA_964491835.1 uncultured bacterium | reverse complement strand
TTATTTACCATATATTCAAAAAATTTAAAATTTTTCCCCTTTTTCAGCAGACTCTATAATATAATTTCCATCAAAGTATTTTTTAATAAAATTTTATTTAGAATTAATTAAGATTTTTAACTTTTTTTGATTTACATAACTTGATTTTCATTAAAGGGAATTGTTTTTATCTATATTTTAAATTTCAACAAAATTTAATACATTATTGTTAATAGATTATGTCAGTCTCTTTGAAGCTTTACGATTAAATCATAAACAGTGTAATATAATTAAAGAAAAATAAAAGGTTAAAATTAATAATTATTATTTATTTTTGACATTACGAAAATAAAAAATAGGAGGTATTTATGAAACTAATTAACCGCCGGGGATTTTTAAAAAAGTCAGCTTTTACTAGTATGGGAGTTATTGTTAGTGACCCGATAGTGGCAAAGGGATTTATAAAAGACAGCCCAAACGAAAGATTAAATATTGCTGTCATTGGTGTCAGTGGAAAGCGAAATAATATAAGGATTCAGGGCAGAGGGAGAATGCACTATATTGGTTATTCAAAAATACCAAATGTTAGAGTTACAACAATATGCGACATAGATGAGAGATTATTTCCTGCTGCTATTGCAGAAGTGGAAGAACTCTATGGAGCTAAACCTAAAACAGAGGTTGATTTCCGCAGAGTGCTTGAGGACAAAGATATAGATGTTGTTTCTATTGCCGTGCCTGACCACTGGCATGCATTAATGACTATTATGGCTTGTCAGGCAGGCAAAGATATCTATATTGAAAAGCCGATTTCTTATAATATCTCAGAAGGTCGTAAGATGGTTCAGGCGGCAAGAAAATATAACCGTGTCGTACAATCGGGTTTAGCCCCCAGGAGCAGTAAGTTAGTTCAGGAAGGAATAAAGTTCATTCAAGACGGCAAATTAGGTGATGTTTATATGGCTAAGGGAATAGTATATGATTATCGTGAAAGTATAGGACATAAACCAGACAGTCCTATTCCTGAGGGTGTCAACTGGGATATGTTTCTTGGTCCCGCGCCATACCGTCCTTTTAATGAAAACAGATTTACATACAACTGGCATTGGTTCTGGGACACAAGCACAACAGAATTTGGAAATAATGGTGTTTACCAGATGGACATAGCGCGATGGGCTATGAATAAAAAGGTACATCCTATAAAAATCCACTGCGTTGGCGGGTTTTTTGGTCAGGATTCTGACCAGGAAGTGCCGAATATTCTTGCTGCAACGTATCAGTACGAAGACGGTAAAATTATTCAGTGTGAAATCCGCAGTCTATTTACAAATTCAGAAGGCGAACAAACGGGCGGTTGTTTTTTCTACGGCTCAGAAGGCTGGATGCATATTAGTAATGGGTTTAAAACGTTTTTTGGCAGAAAAAATGAACCCGGACCAAGTATGCCAGATAAGAGTGTTCCGGTAGTTGAAAGGGGAAACCATTGGCAGAACTTTATTGACTGTGTGAGGTCAAGAAAATGGCAAGACCTGAATGCGGAAATATTAGAGGGATATATGTCGACCGTTATCGGTCACCTCGGTGTAATTTCATACCGCACAGGTAGGAAACTAACATTTAATCCGTATAGCGAAAAATTCATAGATGACGATGATGCAAATACATATCTTACCCGTATCTATAGATATCCCTATGTGGTTACTGATGAGATTTAATTTGAATTTATATTATAAAAATTTGGCAAATTTTTAATAAAATTAAGAATATTATTCAAAAGAGAATCTTAATTTAGCCTTTGGATTAAAGATTAGTTTAATAACTTTTTCCTCATCATTAAGTTTAAGTTTTTATCTATATTATAAACATAA
>CAZBIT010000561.1:0-1855 GCA_964491835.1 uncultured bacterium | reverse complement strand
CGGATGGGTATCTTTTTTCGTTCAATCCTGAGAATAGGGAACTAATAAATCTTGGGAAACCTCGTGTATCAAGACGATTGAGAGCTTTAACAATCGGCAAAAATGGCAAAGTGTATATTATAGGCGGAGAACTTTCAAAAACGAAATATTGTCAATTATACTGTTACGACCCATTTAAAGGGGGATTTGAGAATTTGGGTGTCTTAATAGTTGATAGAAGTCCATATTATTACTGGCGTGGTCATCAATTCGACTGTATGACTACTGGAAAAGAAGGCACCATATATCTGGGAGAAAGTGAACGCCGTTCTCATCTTTTCTTATATATTCCATAATTTTTCTAACGATGGATAACGCCTAAGTCAATAATTTCATTCCAAACGAAGAACCTTTCTCTCAGCAGAGGAAAACAAAACCAAAAAATCTCCTTTATCTACCGGTGATGACGGCATTCATATTTGCTTTGACTAAAAAACTCAATATCATCAGGAGTCATTACGATGAGAGATAAGATTGAATAAGAGATTTCTTATTAAATTCAAGGTCTTAAATAAAAATTCAAGATATCACATTTTTATTTTAATAATCATATGCACAAATAAAAAATTTGTCTCATAGTCAGTTGATTTTAGAGGCACGTCAGGAGGCACCTAAATTAGGCATTTTATGGCAAAATATGGCAAAAAAATAGCCAATTAAAAAATCTTAACTGGCTTTTTAATTATTTATTTTTATTATAATTTCACTAGTGCGCCAACCAGGAATCGAACCTGGAACCTACTGATTAAGAGTCAGTTGCTCTACCAATTGAGCTATTGGCGCTCTTCAAAAATAAATCCTGAAATAAGTTCAGGATAAAAGAATGTATTAATTTTATAAATAAATGGAAAGATATTTTTAAATAGTGAGCCTGGAAGGAATCGAACCTTCGACCAACGGCTTAAAAGGCCGCTGCTCTACCGCCTGAGCTACAGGCCCAAAAATAAAGCAAAAATTTAAATATTATATTTTTTAAAGTCAAATAAAATTTTTTTAACACCTTATCGTATCATTTCTCTCAGAGCCGACAGATACAATCTTAATTTCTGTTTCAGTAAGCTCACTTATCCTGTTTAAGTATTTTTTTGCATTTTCCGGTAGCTCTTCAAATTTTCTTATTTCTTTAGTTGATTGTTTCCATCCGGTATGTGTCTCATAAATTGATTCGCACTTTTCAAGTATCTTCAAGTCACTCGGGAAATGGATTATATTTTTATTATTGTATCTGTAACTTGTGCAAATTTTAATTTCATCAATTGTATCAAGAACATCTAATTTTGTAATGGCTAAAGAATCGATACCGTTAACGCGTATGGAATAGTTAGCCACTACCGCATCGAACCAGCCACACCTTCTTGGTCTTCCTGTTGTTGCACCGTATTCACTCCCCAATTCTCTTATATTGTCAGCAAATTTTCCTTCTAACTCCGTTGGAAGTGGACCACGACCTACCCTTGTAGTATATGCTTTTATTACACCGATAACAGACGTTATTTTTGTTGGTCCGATACCTAATCCCGTGCAGGCACCACCAGAAATTGGATTGGATGAAGTAACATAAGGATACGTTCCATAGTCGATGTCAAGCAACGTCCCTTGTGCCCCTTCTGCGAGTATTTTTTTGCCTTCTTTTATGGAATTATTTAAAAATACAGACGTGTCAGTGACAAACTCGTCTATTTCTTTATCAAATTCTACGTATTCATTTATGATTTTGTCTTCATCGAGTTCTTCTGTATTGTAAACCTTTTTTAAAAGTATGTTTTTATCCTTTATATTTTTTCTTAATTTTTCACGGAACGTGTCTCTATCAAGA
>CAZBIT010000560.1:0-1856 GCA_964491835.1 uncultured bacterium | reverse complement strand
GCATATTATTTGACCTTATCGGTAAAAATTTTAACATTTTGAGCATTCATTAATTGTATTAGAAGTTCATCCATTACTTGTCTTTGTTTTTGTGCCAATACTTCTTTATAAACTTCTTCTTTAACTTCTTCAAATGATTTTTGTTTTTTTAATTTTCCCTTATCATCTTTTTCTACAAACTTTTCCTTATTTTTCTGATAATACAGTTCAAGGTCCTTTTCATCAATTTTAATTTTATTTTTAAATTCATCTTGCAAAGCCTTCATGGTCATAAGGCTCTTTTTAGCCTGAAATGTGCCATCAATAACTTCTTTGTCTCTATCAAGACCCATTCTCATTGCTTTGTCATATAAAATTTCAATCGTTAAATATTGTTTGAGAAATGCAAGTTTTTCTTCTTTACCAATATCTTTTGGTCTCAATTCAACAGGGGTTCTTTCAAGTTCACGATTCATTTCAAATTCAAGGTCTCCAAGAGTTATTTTCCTATAACCAATTTCCGCAACAACTTCACCCGGCTTGTTTTTTTGGACTTGGTTTTTATCAATATTTGTGGTTTCTCTTAATTCCTGCATCGCTTCTGAAGGTCTATCCATCCTTTCGAGACAGGCAATAATCTTCTGGTTAACTTCATTAATAAGGTTACTTTCGGGGTAAAAATGTTTTATCTTCAAGTAATATGCAAGAGCATTTTGATAATCCATTAAACGTTCAAAATAAATATCCCCAATAGTATAATTTATATTCGCCTTAATTCCACTTGGAGTATCTTCATTTTCTAAATAATTCTTATATTCCTCTATTGCTTGAGCGTAAAGCCCCTTATTATAAAGTTCAGTTGCATATACTCTCACTTTCTCTGCTGAAACATCATTTTTGCCACTACTGCAAGAAAAAAAATATAAGCAAGCAAAAATTATAACAAATTTTGTTTTCATTTTCTCCTTATATTTTATTTAGATGTTGAAACAAGTTCAAAATGACAAGATAGTATTAAAACAGCGAGGTGAAGAATACTTCGCTAAGCAGAGACATTTTCTACTCGTATTATTTTAAGCGAGTTTCCGAGCAAATTATCCTAATTTATAAACACTTCTTCAATCATAAGAATTCCTCCGCTGACGAAGTCCCGTCCCGCTTAGCGGGACGGGATTTACCTTCGCCAACTTTAATTATCCTACCTAAATCTCTTTGCCCTCATTCTGAAAAATTTAACCAAAGGTTCAATATACGATTTATCAGTAAAAATATCTATGAAATCAACATTCATAGATTTAAATATTTTATCTCTTTTTTCTTTTTCCTGTGTATTATACAATGAAAACATATTACGCAATTGCAGGTCTGTGGAATCAAACATAATTATTTCTTCATTTTCTGCATCCTCCAACTCTATAAAGCCAACATCCGGCATCTCCATTTCTCTGGGGTCGGTTATACTTATGGCAACAACATCGTGTTTTTTGTTAACGACTTTTAAAGCACGGGTGAAATCCTCAGAAATGAAATCCGATATTAAGAAAACGATACTTCTTTTTCTAACAACATTACTTAAATATTCCAGTGTATTGGAAATATTCGTTTTTTTTGCTTCGGGTTTGAAATACAGAAGTTCCCTCAATACTCTTAAAACGTGCTGTTTCCCCTTTTTGGGAGGAACATATTTTTCAATTTTATCAGTAAAAATTATTAATCCCACCTTGTCGTTGTTTTTAATTGCAGAAAAAGCAAGTAATGCACAAATCTCAACTGCAATCTCTCCTTTCATTCTCTCAATAGTTCCAAATTCTCCAGAAGAACTTACGTCAATCAAAAGCATAACCGTCAATTCTCTTTCTTCTTCAAAAACCTTCACA
>CAZBIT010000559.1:0-1864 GCA_964491835.1 uncultured bacterium | reverse complement strand
TCCATGAGTTGTTGTATGAGAATCAGTTCCAACCACAACATAGCAGGGTCGGATATAGCCATATTCTGGAAGAACCTGATGACATATACCTCCTGAATCCCCACGAATATCATGAAAATTAGTAATGCCTTGCGAAACGGCAAATTCACGAATCCTTTTCTGATTATTCGCTGTCTTTGAACTTTCCGCAGGGATTCTATGGTCTAATACAAAAACAACCTTTGAAGAATCCCAAACTTTTGGCTCAAGGGGAGTTCCTTTATAAATTTCCAAAAATTGATTAATGACAAGTGCCCCATTCTCATGCGACATTGCTACATCAACAGATGGAGAGACAATCTCTCCAACTTTCACTTCTGATTTTCCCGATGCTTTTGCAAGTATTTTTTCCACAATCGTCATACCCATATTTTTCTCCTTTAAATTTCAAACTAAACAATTTTATACAAGAAAATAACTAATAAAAGAAAAAAATGTTTAAATCTTGAAAATATGTATTAAATAATAATGTTTTGTCATTCCCGTGAAAACGGGAATCCAGTTATTTGAAAATCTTTTTAATTTATGAATCTACTTTTTCAGCAACCTCTTTATATAAAAGCATAAATCCAGAAAATTTTATATTTACACATATATAATAACTTCATAACTTATCCGCAATCGCCTCTGCCATTTCCAGAGTCGAATTATTACCACCCATATCATATGTCCTTATCTTTCCTTCCTTTATAACAGACGCAACCGCCTCTTCTAATGCTATTGCCCTAAAATTCTCACCTAACCATTCCAACATCATCTTAACCGCAAGTATGGTAGCGATTGGATTTACTTTATACTGTCCTGCATATTTAGGTGCAGAACCGTGAGTTGGTTCAAAAACCGCAAGTTTATCGCCAATGTTGCCAGAACACCCAAATCCCAAGCCGCCAACCATTTGAATACACAAGTCCGATATAATATCTCCATATAAGTTAGGTGCAACCAGAACGTCATAATCAAGTGTATTCTTTAAAAGCCACATACATAAGGCATCTACATTGGCATTATCGAATTTAATTTCTGGATAATTTTTGGCAATTTCTTTTGCCATTTCAAGAAATAAGCCATCCGTAGCACGAACAACGTTTGCCTTGTGAACAACCGTTACTTTCTTACGATTAAACTTTCTTGCATATTCAAATGCGGACTTTATTATCCGTTCAGAACCCTTCCTTGTATTAATTTTGCAAGAAATGGCATATTCTTCAAGTCGAATATCTTTATATTTTAAAAATTCTTTTGAATTTTTTACTAAGACCTCAGCCAAATCCTGTGGAACAGGTGAAAATTCAACTCCTGAATAAAGGTCTTCCGTATTTTCCCTGAAAATTATTATATCAATATTTTCCTTAAAATTTAATGGATTTCCCGGATATGCTTTACAGGGACGAAGACATATATAAAGGTCAAAAATCTGCCGCATCTTTACAATAGGAGAACGATATATCAAATTTTTCCCTTTCAATTCGGGTATAAGTTCTGCTTCCGCCGATTTTGTTGGTTTGGATGTAATAGCACCAAACAATGCAACATCAACATTTTTCAATAAGTCAATAGTCCTCTGTGGCAGTGCCTCTCCTTCTTTGCACCAGAATTCCCAACCAATATCCCCCTGTATGTATTCTGCCTCCAGCGATAATCTGTCCAATACGATTCTTGCCGCCTCTAAAACGTCAACTCCAATTCCATCTCCAGGCAATAGTGCAATCTTATATCTCGCCATCTTTTCTCCTTGATAAACTCACTTATTTAAATAATAGGATTTCACGAAAATACTTTTTTAATAAAGTAAAAAAATATTGTTAACACTTATGTCATTCCCGTG
>CAZBIT010000558.1:0-1866 GCA_964491835.1 uncultured bacterium | reverse complement strand
ACCAATTGAGTTTTTTTGCAAGATTTGTATATGCGAATAATTTATTACGGAAATCCATTGAAAGTTTTCTGTATTGTTCCATAGTTTGCTGTTCTACCCAACCTTTCGGATGCTGGTCTTTGACTTTTACAAATTCTTCGCCCGCCCATTTTTTTGCTTCCGCAACTTTGTTAACATTTGGAACCCGCTCACTTTTTTTTGCAGTCAATGCAAGTATATTAGGCAGAAGAAAAACAAGAGTTATCCAGACGAAAAAACAGGCAACAATGCTTAATTTTGGAGAGTGAACCAGACCGGAGACCATTATTGCCGCAAGCAAAAATATCAAAAGATATAATAAACTTATACCAAAAATTATTATCAGCCGGACATTGTCCTCAAATGAAAAATTAACATCGGGCATTAATTGTAAAATAATGTAATAGAACAATGACGCCAGAATAAACGGGACGGCTATTGTTATTGCATTTCCAATTATTTTCCCTAAGATAACGACATTTCTAGGAACAGAATTTGATATCATTAATCTCAGGGTTCCCCGCAATTTTTCACCACAGAGCAGGTCAAATCCGACTATCATCGAAACAAAACTAAGAACAACTTTTACTATGTAGGCGAAATCCATTACAGGAAAAAGATCACGATAAATATTTAAATTAATTCCTACGCTTGATTCTATCGGTTCATACATTCCCTTTTGGTACCAAAACGTTCGTTCAATTAAATCCTGGACACCGTTGACATAAATCGCAAGAGGTGAAGGATGTTTATGGAGTATAACGTCACCAGGATTTGCGGTCTGGAGATTGTATTCCTCAACATTATTCCTGTATGTTTTATACATCGAATAATTGCTGAAACCGATTAATATGAAGCAAGCAATAGTCAGCATAACAAACTTATAACTGACAAGGTTTTCTTGCAGCTCTTTTTTTATTATTGTTTTTATCATATACATTTCTCGTTTATATTATTTTTTAAATTTTTTTTTTATCTCACGTCATACCTTACGAATAAAACAAATGAAGAAAAAAAGATTATTGCCGTGTAAATAACAATTATTATCAAATAGTTGAATAGAAAAGAAAATCTTTCTTTAAACGACATTATTTTCTCCTCAAAAATGGGTACTTGCTCAAAGTTTACCGATTTTTTGGTTGTAGAAAAATCTTCATAAGGATTATACCAATGTGGACTGTCCGAATCTTTTGCATCTAATTCTTTAAAAAATTGAAGAAACTGGGTTTGGAAAGAATGTAAGTCATTCCAGACCTTTTTAAAACGTAAATATCCACCTCCAACAACTGCCTCATTCATATATTCGAAAAGGGCAACAGGTGAAAGTATGGTTAACAATCTGGTTTTTTCAAATTGTCTGAACATATCCAGATAATAGGCATTCCAGATATTCATTTCACTGTTCATAAGTTTGGTTTGATTTACTGCACGCAGTTGATGTTCTGGAAGAAATGGATTATTACCGGCTGAAGACCAACTTCCTTTTGGGGCATTTTTATTTATGTCATCTCTGGCTTTTGATACTTTTTCATTGATAGCATCCGAGTGCTCAATAGAAAATATATTTTTAGCCCAGAACATACTTGAATTGGGAATAACTACCACGAATATTAGCCAGAATGTTAATGCAATGAATAAACTTACATTTGATTTTCGGACAATAACCGATGACAAAATTCCAAACGCCGAGATTAATGATATAAAGAAAAATGAGAGAAGTATAAAAGACAAAATTTCTATAACGTTGAAAAATGAAAATGCAACTTTATTGGAAATAATAATTATTAAAATGCTCAAAATAATTCCTGTGATAAGCATTAACATTGTCATTATAATCACGCTGATATA
>CAZBIT010000557.1:0-1868 GCA_964491835.1 uncultured bacterium | reverse complement strand
TATATAAAACTAATTAAGTCATTAAGGTCTGATAATTATTTATCAGCCCTTTTTCACTAATTTCAATTACCAAAGACACCATCCACTACCCAATCCCAAACCACAGGGTCCTCTGCCAAATCCTATTCCACCTGATAATCCTTTTCCATAATTTCCAAGATACCCTGCACCGGCGCCAAATCCACGACCAAACCTTGCTCCCATCTTATAAGGTAAACCACACATTCCAAACCCAAAATTATTTGAACCTATTAATTCCTTTTGCTGTTCCGAAAGAACATTTTTCACGTCTTCAGATTTGGTTATGACCTTTTTCTGAAGTTCAGTCCTAATTTTACTGACTTCATCTATTTTTGCATTAATTGAATTTCTATCAATATTTTTATTCGTCATAAGATTCTGAAGTTCAACATTCTTTTTCTGTAGTTCATTCAATTGAGAAATATTTTCATCCATAAACTTTGTATTAATCTCATTAATTTTACTTATCTGGTCCTGAGTTAAATTCAAGAAATTCAAACATCTTGGATAAAGTAATACATTGTTATAATTATTGGCATAATAACCTGGGTATGGACATAGAGGATTTTGAAAACCCATTCCTCTTCCCATACCCCTACCAAACGGTTGTGAAATAATTAATTCTGACACTGAAAATAATAAAACAACCGATACTATTGAAATTATTTTAAATCGTCTCATTTTTTTACCCTCCTTTTTTGTTTTTAAATTATATTAAAAATGTTAAGATATAAATTACCTTTGCCACCATGGACCTTTTCCACCTCTTCCTTTTCCTCTCATAGGACCAATCCCTTTTCCTTGTCCCATTTTACCTCCAAAGAATCTTCGTTCAAATGGCAGAAAATATCTTTCCTGTTGATTGGGTCCTAATAAACTCTTTTCAGTAATTATACGTTTAACTGCCTCTTTTTGAAGATTTGCTTGTAGAAAACTAATTTCCTCTATTAAATCGTTTATGAAAGACGTATCCGGTTTTTCACTTCTAATAGCCATAAATAATTCACTCTGTTTTTCATTTAATATATACTTTGTATTTTCCAATTCATTTGCAAATGACATTCTTGTATTCATAATTTCAGTCGCCTGCGATTCGCTAAGGCCTAATTCTTCTTTTACCTTAGAACTAATCAAGTTCTCTTCAGATTCTGTTTCTTTTTTTATAATCCCGCTTTGATATATTATTGTAAACAAAGCAGAAATATTAGTTAAAAGCAAAAATATTATAAAAATTATTACTATTCTCTTTTTCATATAATACCTTTTAATATTTTTAAAACTCCTTATAAAAATTAGCGTATACTTCACCCATTGAATCTTCAGGTAATTCATTAAAAACTTTTAAATAAAGGGTTTCATCGACCTTCTCTTGATAAAAACTTAATTCTTTATCTATATATGTAACTCCAAGTTTATGACCAGAAAATATTCCAAAAATAAATATCGCAGTTACCATAGCAATTTTAAAATATTTTAATGGTTTTTCTAATATTGGAAAATGCAAAACTCTTGGTTTTTCGTATTCCAAAATTCTATTACGAAGTTTCAACCAGAAATAGGGTGATAATTCTAATTTTGGCGAAGAAGTTAAAGAATTCCATACAGAAGAAACACTATTTATAAGTAATCTACATTTTTCACATTCTTTAAGATGTCCATTAATTTTTTCTCTATCTTCTATAGAAATTTTCCCTTCAAGATAGTCAATTATTTTATTTTCAACATATTTGCATTCCATAATATTTCTCCTCTTTCACTTTATTAGACACATATAATCTTAAAAACTTTCGCATAATTATATAATTTCTTTAAAATATTTTATTAATTTTTTCTGCAGATTTATTTTT
>CAZBIT010000556.1:0-1870 GCA_964491835.1 uncultured bacterium | reverse complement strand
TTGTTTTAAAATAATTTATGATTAATCCTGTAAAAAAAATGCAAAAATTCAATTTTTTAAATTTATATAAGTTAAATAAAAATAATGTATCTTATAAAAAAAGGTGTAAAAAAACTGATAAAAATGAGAATTATTGGGAATTTTTTCTCAACGCCTGACAAAATTTTTATCATTATTTTTTTAATTATTTGTTGAAGACTCTACGTTAGGTAGTGTCAAAAGGAAGTTATTCTGTTAATTTAATAAAAATAGGTTTATATAAACGTTAAGTGAAAATTATAATACTAATACTCAATTTAAAAAAAAATTGAATAATATATTAAGAATTGTTGTATTTATATTGAAACATTAATATATAAAAATATGTTTATAGAAATGGAATAATGGCTTTGAAAGAATTTATAAAAAATCTCAGTAAAAGGAATAAAATTCTTCTTGTTGTCGTTTTTCTTCTTGTGTCGGGTTTGGTAATAAATTTTTATGTTTATGGCAATAAAAGAATAGAGCTTCAAACTGCTAAGGTAAAAAGGGGTGAAATAGTAGTAACCCAGACAGAAACAGGAGATGTTAAAGCATCGAGAAATGTTACAATAACTGCTCCGCCACGAGCAATAAGCAGTCTTGTTATAGTTGATATGATTCCTGAAGGAACAACCGTTGAACAAGGTGATACGCTTATAAAATTTGATACGAAGGCGGTGGAAGAAATGATTGATACCAGGGAGGACCTGGTGATTGCAAGTCAGCAACGTCTTGAAAAATTGGAGGCACAACAATTATCTATTATGCAAGGATTAAATGCAGACCTTAGTACCATAAAGAATAATTATGAACTTGCTAAACTCACCCTTGAAAGTATGAAATATGAATCTGAAAGTAAGAAACAAGAAACACAACTACAATATGATAATGCAAAATTAAATTATGAAGCCCAACTTACCGAACTCAAGAATCAAAATATTATTAATAAAGTTAATAAAGGTTATGCATTAAGAGATTTACAAGATACCAAGAAAGAACTTGGTTGGATAAAAGAATTGTTAAAAGGATTGACAATTCTTTCACCCGGTCATGGATTGGTTGTCTATAAAGAAAATTTTGTTTCAGGGGCATTGGTGAAGGTAGCAATTGGAGACAATGTTTACACATCTCAACCATTAATAGAACTTCCCGACTTAAATGAGATACAAGTAAAATTGAGAGTTAATGAAATTGATGTAGGTAAATACGATGTTAGTCAAGAAGTTATCGTTACACTTGATGCTTATTCTGAAAAATCATTTAAGGGAACAGTTACAGAAATTTCACCTTTAGTTGAGGGATTTAATCAAAATTTGAGATTATTCAGTGTGATTATAACGCTCGAAGAAAAAAATAATCCAATAATAAGACCCGGGATGACAGCGAGGACAGAGATTGTCCTTAAAAAAATACCTGATGCTTTATTTGTTCCAGTGGAAGCAGTTTTTGAAAAAAATGGCAGACCTATTATGTTCGTTAAAAGTTCTGGGTATAAACAAAAAGAGGTAACAATTGGAGATAGGAATGAGAATTATATTATAATTAATGATTTAAATGAGGGTGAAGAGGTTGCACTTATTGATCCAACGAAATCTACAGTTAGATTAGGAACTGCTCAGGAACTTGCTCTACGAATGGAGCGTAGAAGAGAAATTATAGAGAAGTATTTATCTAGTTCTAATCTGTCGAGTGGGAATGAAGAACAAAAAAGGATAACCAATCCCAACCAGTTAAGTCCGGAACTTATAGGAGAGTATTTAAAAGAATTACTTAAAAATCCAGAAATCAAAAAAGAATATGATAAAAGGAGTAAAGAGGATCCGAATTTTATAAAAGACCCCCAAAAAGG
>CAZBIT010000555.1:0-1879 GCA_964491835.1 uncultured bacterium | reverse complement strand
ATTCTAATAAAAGATTACGAAATTGGAATACAAGATGCTATACCGGGTTTCGTAAAAATCTTTAAGTTTTTTTTAAAAAATAAAAAATACAATGAAGCCATACAGATTAAACAAAAATATACCTTTCCAAAAGGTGAAGAAATACAAAAATTAATAATAGAAGCATGCAATCAATTGATGTATGATGGAAACTTTGACTTTGCTAAACTATGGATAAAAGAGTTCGAAATACCATTGGAAGAGATTGAAAAAATTGTAATATATCTCATCGACCAAAAATTCAAATCAAATTTATTTGATGCAGCAATAATGATTAAAAATCAATTTAATCCACCTCAACAAATTATCCAGGGAATTGCATTCAAATACTATGAAAAATTGCTTGTTAAAGGAGAATATGCACAGGCAGGAACTGTTTACGATAGCTTCCAAATTCCTTTAGAAAGGGTAACGCCTATTGTCATTCAGATGTTCAAATTGAGAATGCAAGGTGGAAGTTACGATAAGGCAATTGACCTCGTCAAAAAATATAATTTACCAAAGGACTCATCACTTCCCTACGCAATAAAAGCATTTGAATTTTGCATCAATAGAAATAATTACAAAAGGGCGAGTATTATTAAAGACGAATTTCAGATTCCACAGGAAAACGTCCTCAATTCTGCATTACGTGCATTCGAATCTAATATCAGCCAAAACAATTTCGAAACCGCAAAAGGAATCATTGACCACTTCAATCTTCCCCAACCAAAAATAAACTTTATAATATCAAACATCGTAGAATCTCTTACCAAAAAGAAATTGTTTGAAAGAGCTGCTTATATCGGAAATTTTTTCAATCTACCAAAAAGCGACCTTGAAAAAATTGAGTGGGAAATTTTTAATAGAAAAATGGAAGTCGGGAACTATTCCGAAGCTTACGAACTTTCAAAACAATACAATATGTCCCCAGAAAAAGTGAAAGAAAGAGTTGAATACTATATTAAATTGCTTGAAGAGAAAGGTTCAAAAACAAGTGCAGACATCATAAGAAATGAATTCAAAATGACAAAAATAGGATTATTTAAAAAACTATTTGGATAATTCTTCCATTTATCAATAATCTTTAAAAAAATTAATCTCATTTCCCAAAAATAAAATTATAACAATTTATATTTATAGGCATAATATTTGCTTTATTTAAACAATAAGGAAAAAATATGAAAATAAGAATCATAAAAGAAGACATCAAAAAACTAAAAGGTGAATCTATAATCGTTCCACTCTTTGAAGAAAAGGAAAATATCCCCTCTTTTTTCAATATCATCAATTCTTTGATGGATGGTGCACTTGATAAAATATTTAAAAAGAATTATTTCAAGAGTAAACTTAACGAAATATATCTCCTTCCGACTTATGGAAAAATCGGTATAGAAAACATCGTGCTTGTAGGTCTTGGAAAAAAGAAGGAATTCTCTTTACAAAACATTTTTCAAATAATTGGAATTATTGGTTTATTCCTGAAAAAATCAAGATTTAAAAGTGCCATTTTTCCAATATATGAACCATTTTTGTCATTTTTACCCAAAAAAGACCTTTTAAAAGTTCTTTCTCAGGAACTCTTTTATGCAAATTATTCTTATAATAAATATAAATCTGAAAAGGAAAAAGACGTTTTAGAAGAGATATTATTCCTTAATGACAATAAAAATGAACTTAAAGAAATCCAAAAAGAAATCGAAATCGGAAGGATAATAGGAGAATCTTCAAATTATGCAAGAAATCTTTCCGATGCACCTTCCAATGAAGTAACACCCGTTACATTAGCAAAAGAAGCAGTCAAAATATCAAAAAAATATAGAATGAAATGCAATGTTTATAATCTTCAGCAGATAAAAAA
>CAZBIT010000554.1:0-1885 GCA_964491835.1 uncultured bacterium | reverse complement strand
TTAATAAACAAAAACTATTATTAACGATGGGTATATTCCCTGATGTTGAATACCAATACGTAACTCCCCCGATAGAAAAATTTCCTGTGGAAAAAATCGACTATAATGAAAAACAACTTATTGAAAAGGCACTTGCCGAGCGTTCTGATTTAGAAACTCAAAGATTGCAGATAAGTGCATCTGAAAAACAAATAACAGCAACAAAGTCGGGATACTTTCCTATGGTTTCATTATCCACTAATTGGCAGTCAAGTTATAGCAGTCGCAATATTTTCCCGTTTTCTGAGCAGATTTTTAATGTTAATCCAAGTACTTCGTTTGGTCTTTCAGTTTCCATACCTATTTTTGACCGTTTAAGAACTAAAACTGATGTGGAGAAAGCAAGGATTCAACTTTCAAATAATAAAATAAATATGAAAAATCTTAATCAGGAGATTGCACTTGAAGTGAGACAGGGAATTCTTGATTTTCAATCTATTTATAAGCAGTGTATTACAGCAGAAGCGCAATATGAATATGCCAAACAGGCTCTTGAAGCAGCAGAGGAGCGTTATAATGTAGGTGCTTCTACATTTGTGGAACTAAGTCAGGCAAGAGCATTATATGTCGAAGCGGCTGGAAACCAAATTAATGCTAAAATAAGCCTTCTGCTTCAACGTATTCAGATTGCTTATTCGACCGGGAATATTCAACAGGAGGTAGCTACTTTATTTGAATGATGATAATTTATTTGTGAAGAAATTATTAAAAAAATTTAGAGAAAATAAAACAATGAAAAAAATAATTATTATTATATTAGTGCTTTTGATGACCGGATTTGGTGTGTGGCATTTTTTTGTAAATCCTTCATCAGGTGTAGAAAGCCAATATCAATTTGTAAAAGTTGAAAGAAGCAACCTGGAAAATATAGTTTCAAGTACAGGAACTATTGAAGCGGTGAATACGGTGGAAATCGGAACTCAGGTTTCCGGTATCATTAAAAACATATATGTAGATTTTAATACAATGGTATCAAAAGGACAATTGCTTGCTGTACTGGATACTGCGACTTTGGTCTCAAAAGTTCGTGAAGATGAAGCGTCATTATTTCGAGCAGAGGCGCAATACAATCAATCCCTTTCGGAATACAACCGAAATAAGCCTCTTTTTGAAAAAGGATTTCTTTCTGAAAAGGAATTCGTTCCTATAAAAACAGACCTTGAAGTTAATCGTGCTTCCGTTCAAACTGCACAAGTAAATCTCGACCGCTCAAATATAAATTTGCAGTATGCATGGATTCGTTCTCCGATTAATGGAATTATTATTAATCGAAATATAGAGATGGGGCAGACAGTGGCTGCAAGTTTTCAAACCCCTACTTTATTTATTGTAGCAGAAGACCTTTCTCGTATGCGAATTCTTGCTGACGTTGATGAAAGTGACATTGGACAAATCAAAGAAGGAATGGAAGTTCGTTTTACTGTTCAGACATATATGGATGAAGTTTTTTATGGGACGGTCAAGCAGATTCGCTTACAACCTAAAACAATACAGAATGTTGTAAACTATACAGTTGTTGTTGATGCTCCCAATGAAAAGGGATTATTGATGCCAGGAATGACCGCAACAGTTGATTTTATAATCGAGAATATTAAAGATGTTCTTCTTATACCAAATGCAGCTTTGCGTTTTGAACCATCCACAGAAATGATGGCAGAATTAAGAAAAACCTCTGAAAATCGGATGAAATCTCTCCCCGATTCATTACAAAAAAAAGAAGTCAGCTTTCGTGGAATGATGCAATTTCCTGAAATTAGCGGTGGATTAGGTGGATTGCAAAATGAAAAAACGCAAAAAGATTTTGGCAGATTATGGTATGTAAATGAAATGGGCAATATTGGTATTA
>CAZBIT010000553.1:0-1887 GCA_964491835.1 uncultured bacterium | reverse complement strand
TTATTTTTGAATGTGTTTGTTAATGGAAATTTAATACTTTCCGAAAAATATGATTTAATTTATTCGATAGCAGTTTTTGAACATATTGAAAATATTAATGGAGTTTTGAATTTTTGTAAAAATAATTTAGATAAAAATGGGGAATTAGTTATTGTAGTTCCAAATGAAAAGATACAATTACAAAATGGAGATCCAGCATTATTTTGTCATCAGCACGTTCACTTTTTTACATATGACTCTTTAAAATATATACTATCAAAACATGGATTTGAAATTAAAACAGCAATATCAAAAAAAGGTTCTTTAGTTATAACTGCAAAAATAAGTTCTGCTAATTTAAAACATTTAGATAAAATTATTTTTTACAACGATTATTTAGAAAAATTGGAAAAAATATTAACTAAAATTAAAAATATTTTAAAAACCAATAATGTTATTGTTCATGGCGCTAATTATACCTTAGACAATATATTAAGATGGTTAAATGAAGATTTCAATTTTATTTTGATAGATAACGATGAAACAAAGCAAGGTAAAAGGTATTTTAAAAGAGTAGTTCACAGAATATCAGATATAGATTTATCAGATTATGAAACTGTGTTAGTTATTCCATCGTCCTATTATGAAGAAATTAAATCTGATTATGTTAACAGAGGTTTTAAGGGTAGTATTGAGAGTATATTATTGTAATGAAGAATTAAAATAATATTTAATAAAGATGAGTAAAGTTTTTATTATAGCAGAAGCGGGCGTAAACCATAATGGAAGTGTTGAAATAGCAAAAAGAATGATAGATGTAGCAGTTAATGCAGGTGCTGATGCGGTAAAATTTCAAACGTTCAAGACAGAAAAACATGTGAGCAAATTTGCATTAAAGGCAGAATATCAGAAAGAATCTACTAATCCAGATGAAACTCAACTTGAAATGATAAAAAAACTAGAATTAAGTTTTGATGATTATAAAGATTTGAAAAGATATTGCGAAGAAAAAGGAATAATTTTTCTGTCAAGTCCTTATGATTTGGAAAGTATCGACTTCTTGAATGAAATTGGTCTTGAAATATTCAAAATTCCTTCTGGAGAGATTACAAATCTTCCATATTTGAGAAAAATAGGAAGTTTGAAAAAAAAGGTCATTATGTCCACTGGTATGTCTGATTTAAAAGAAATTGAGGATGCCTTAAACATTTTGGTTGATACAGGAACAAGAAAGGAGAATATAACTGTTTTGCAATGCAATACAGAGTATCCTACTCCTTTTGAAGATGTGAATTTACTTGCTATGCTTACAATAAAAAATGCATTTAATGTTAATGTCGGGTATTCGGACCATACGCTCGGAATAGAAGTTCCAATTGCTGCGGTTGCATTAGGGGCGACTGTAATTGAGAAGCATTTTACGTTGGATAGGAATATGGAAGGACCTGACCATAGAGCTTCTATAGAACCTGAAGAATTAAAAGCGATGATTAAAGCGATAAGGAATATTGAAAAAGCCCTTGGTAATGGAATAAAAAAACCTTCTCCCTCCGAACGAAAAAATATGTCTGTGGCGCGAAAAAGTATTGTTGCAGTGAAAGATATAAAAAAAGGAGAGATATTTACAGAAGAAAATATTACAGTAAAGAGACCTTGTATGGGAATAAGCCCAATGAAATGGGATAATGTAATTGGGAAAAAAGCAATAAGAGATTTCAATGAAGATGATTTAATAGAATTATGAATAAAAGAAAAATCTGTGTTGTTACAACTTCAAGGGCTGATTATGGGTTATTGTATTGGTTAATGAAAGAGATACAAGATGATAGTGATTTGAAATTGCAAATAATTGCAGCGGGAATGCATTTGGAACCAAAGTTTGGTTTAACCTATAAGATTATAGAGAAG
>CAZBIT010000552.1:0-1900 GCA_964491835.1 uncultured bacterium | reverse complement strand
CCCACTTTTAAAGGGTGGGTCGAGATAAATAAGGTCAATACTTTCGTCTGGAATATATCTTCTTAAAATATCTAAATTATCGCCGTAATAAAGTGTGTTTTGCATTATTATTTTTCCTATTAATGAATTATCAATTAGTTTTTGTTTATTTTTTCAATTGATATGAACTTGCTGAATAAATATTGTATAACTTTCTTAATTGCTGTTCTGCGATTTCTGATTTTCTTTTATCAGACAATATTTCTGTTAAACAATCCCATACACCTTTTTTAAAAGAGTTTATAAGTGGTTCAATACCAAAAATTATATGTTTTGCATCTTCTTTAACTATTTCATCTTTTCCTTCAATTCCAAATGCATAAGAAATTATATGTGTCTTTTTATCAGGGTTTTTATGATATGACAAATTAGATTCTCCACTCATATAATGAAGCATACTACATCTTGCGGAATATACTTCTTTCCCTGGATAATTCTTACCATTTCTGAATTTCATATACTTTTCTACCCATTTGATAAAATCATCTTTCTCATGTTTTGCTTTATTTTCAGGCATTGAAATATGACTCATTGTATCAATACCAACATAAGTAATAATTAAAGCGGGTAAATACATTTTTTCTTTATGACAAAGTTCAATAGCTTTTAAGATTCCTTTATCGCCGGTTATTGCACAATTTAAAGTGGGATAATCTTCAATTGTTAAAATATTTCTTTTAAGCATTTATTCTCCGGTATTTTTTGTTTTAAGTGCATAAAATATAAATATTGTACAACCAGTAAAAAATAACATTTAAAATAATACTGTTTTATATTCTATTATTGGAAAAAATTTTTTCATCATAATTTACATCTCCTTTTCTTAAATTATTTTTTTTGATTTTCTGTTAGTAAAAACAATGTCGATATATTTATTTTGCAGGTCTATATTTTGAGAAGAAATAAATAATTTTAAGATATTCGATATAATTAGCCCCCTGTTTTAATTGTTTTCCATTATTTTTTTTATAATATAAAATTATTAATACTTTTTAAGGAAAACAAGGAAAAAAAGAGGAAAAAATAACTATTACTTTTTAGGTATAAAGATTTAAAAAATATTTGTAATCGAATTCTATATTGAAATATTTTCATAATATGCATCAGAGTTTTTATATTTGTTAGGGAACAGTCCCGCTAAGCGAGACTGTTCCCTATGGAAGATTCTCCTTTCCCCAGAGAATTGGGTTTTCAATTATATATCGTCTAATGTCATACAAGGATTTTTCGTTTCACACAATATGGTCATAATACGATTTTTGCCATCGGAATAAAAATTCGTTTTGTATTTGATTAATTTTACGTGTTACGGAAGATTTAAATGAACCAATAATAACGGGTATTTTTTGATATTGCCGTTGATTAAATAGGGAACAGGCATGCCTTACGGAACAGGCGTGCCTGTTCCCTACGACGGCAGGGTTTTCATCGACAATAATAATTCCATGAATGTGGTTTGGCATTACAATAAATTCGTCAATAAAAATATGTTCAAAATGTTCTGGGATTTCTAACCAGCAATTTTTAACAATTTCTCCATATCTATTTAAAAACATTTTATTGTTTTCTATCTTTCCAAAATAATGTTCATTGTTTTTTGTACAGATTGTTATGAAATAAAATGCATTTTCTGAATAATTGTAATTCTCTAATCTGTTTTTCTTACGTTGTTTCATACATTTTATCTATGAATTTTTAAGGAACAGTCCCGCTTAACGGGACTGTTCCCTACGACGGAATTTTCATTCCGGGGATATAACCTAACATAATAAAATAAATTTATAATCTTATATTAGAAATGTTAATGTAAATTTTATTTTTTTATTAATATAATTTTTTGTTGGCATTAAAATAAAATGGC
>CAZBIT010000551.1:0-1900 GCA_964491835.1 uncultured bacterium | reverse complement strand
ATTGTTTTAGATAGAACTATTGACGTTCATATAAAAAATTTAAGAGGCAAAATTAGTAAAGCAGGAAAATTTATTAAAAATGTAAGAGGAATAGGGTATAAATTTGAAGCGTAAAAAGTCGTTATTCTCAAAAATATTTGTTGGATATTTTTTCTTAACTCTGATTATTTCAGGTTTAATTCTTGTTTTTAGTTTTAATACAATCAAGGATTTTTATATAAACACTTTGACTGATACTTTAAAAAATAATGCTTTTACATTAGAATTAAAGATAACTCCCCTTTTATATGAAAACAAGATACAGGAATTGAATTTTCTTGTCCAGAATTTGGATAAAAATATTAATACCCGAATTACGATTATAAATCCTGATGGAGTAGTATTGGCTGATTCGGAAGAAGACCCAAAAATTATGGAAAATCACAAAAACAGACCAGAAATACAAAATGCATTAAAAGGCAAAATTGGAAAATCTTTAAGGTATAGTTATACATTCAATAATAAAATGCTATATGTTGCTATGCCCATCGAGAATGAAGGGAAAATATTAGGTGTTTTACGATTAAGTCTATTCCTAACTCAAATAGATAGTTTATTTGGTGATTTGAAGATAAAAATTTTTGAAATTGTCTTAATTATTGTAATTTTATCTCTGTTAGTTGCTTTTATTTTTTCAAGGAGTTTGACAAAGCCAATAAAAGAATTAGTCGTTGCTTCACGGAAGGTTACCGAGGGAGATTTTAACGTAAAAGTCCTATTGAAAAATGAAGATGAATTAAAAGAGTTATCCGATAGTTTTAATAATATGATATCCCAGATAAATGAATTGTTTACTGAATTGTCAAGTCAAAAAGATGAAATGAGCAGGATTATTTCCTCGATGCAGGAAGGGCTCGTTGTTTTGGATAAAAACGAAATAATTAAACTATGTAATGAGAATTTTAAAAAAATTATAAGCAATAAATTTATTGAAGGAAAACATTATTGGGAAGTATTAAAAGAACCAGAGTTAAATAAATTAATAGACAAAATAAGAAATGAGAAAAAAAGTATTTCTGAAAGAATAGAGATATACAATAAAACATTTTTATGCAGTATAACTTTTTTACCCATAAAACAGGATATTGTGGTATTGTTATCCGATATCAGCAAGATTATAGAGTTAGAAAAAGTTAAAAAGGATTTTATTGTTAATATATCACATGAATTAAAAACTCCTTTAACTGCGATAAAAGGTTTTATAGAAACCTTAGAGGAAGAAGAAAATATCAAAAACAAAGATTATGTGAATATTATTAGAAGACATACAGATAGATTGATAAATATTGTTAATGATTTACTTTTTCTATCGAAATTGGAAGAAAAGGATGAAAAGTTAGAGATAGAAAAAGTTGATATGCAGGAGTTAATCAGTAAGATTCTAAAAATGTTTGAACAGAAACTTAAAAGTAAAAATTTAAGATTAAAATTTGAAATAACGGACGAATTACTTTTAATATCTGTTGACCCATTCAAAATAGAACAGATGTTTATAAATCTATTAGATAATGCCATAAAATATACGGATGAAGGTGAAATTTCCATATCTTTGGAAAGAAAGGATAAATCTTTAAAAATCGAGATAAAAGACGAGGGCATTGGTATTCCAAAAGAACATTTACCTCGAATCTTTGAGAGATTTTATGTAGTTGATAAATCTCGTTCAAGAAAACTTGGGGGAACAGGACTTGGGCTTTCCATTGTAAAACATATTATCCTCTTGCATAATGGTTCCATAGATGTTGAAAGTTCACCAGGTAAAGGAACAAAATTTACAATAATCCTTCCTATTAACTTCATTTAACCAAAAAATTTGGGGACACAATACTTATTTATTTTTATTTTTTAATTTTCTTCCCCG
>CAZBIT010000550.1:0-1902 GCA_964491835.1 uncultured bacterium | reverse complement strand
GAAGAGTATTATAAAATAATTAATCAGTGTAATCAGTGTAATCTGTGGATAAATAATAAAGAGGATTTGATATGATATTAAAAGGCAAATGTTGGAAGTTTGGAGATAACGTTGATACGGACGTTATTATACCTGCACGATATTTAAATGTTTCTGACCCAAACGAACTTGCTAAACACGTTATGGAAGATATTGATAAAGAATTTGTGAAAAAGGCGTCAAAAGGTGATATTATTATCAGTGGAAATAATTTTGGCTGTGGTTCTTCTCGTGAGCACGCTCCACTTTCAATCAAAGCATTTGGAATAAGTTGCGTAATTGCTAAATCGTTTGCAAGGATATTTTTTAGAAATGCTATTAATATAGGACTACCAATAATTGAATCACATGAAGCCGTTGATGATGCTGAAGAAGGGAATGAAATAGAGGTAATAACTGATAAGGGTATAATAAAAAATATTTCAAAGCAAAAAGAATATACTATTCCAGCATTCCCTGAATTTTTACAGGAATTAATCGAAAACGGTGGATTGATGAACTGGATAAGAAAAGTTAAATTGAATATTTAATAATTTAATACTTTTTGTTTTTATCCTTAAAATTTAAGAGGTGGTTTATGGGTTTAAAAGATGTAAAGAAGATATGGATGAATGGGGAAATTATTAATATGAAGGATGCTAAGATTCATGTTTTATCTCACTGCATACATTATGGAACCGGAATTTTCGAAGGTATGAGGTGTTATGATACAGAAAGAGGGCCTGCAGTTTTTCGACTTGATGCTCATTTAAGAAGGTTTTTCGATTCAGCGAATACTTATATGATTAAAATTCCTTATTCAAGAGAGGAGATAAAACAGGCAATATTTGATATTATTAAAGCAAATGATTTTAAAAGTTGTTATATAAGGCCTATTGTATATTATGGATTTGAGACATTAGGAGTCCATCCTAGTAATTGTCCGGTTGAGATGGTTATTGCTGTTTGGCCTTGGGGTTCATATCTTGGAGAAAAAGGTTTAGAAGAAGGAATAAAAGTGATGATTTCACCATGGAGGAAGTATCATTCCTCGATGTTTCCTACAGTAGCGAAAGCATGTGGGCAGTATCTTAATTCTTATCTCTCTGTTTTGGAGGCACGTAATAAGGGATTTGAAGAAGCAATACTACTTGATGCAGAAGGAGATATTTCCGAAGGTTCGGGAGAAAATATTTTTATTATTAGGGGTGGGGTGATTTATACTAATGATCCATCGTCTTCTATACTTTTAGGAATTACAAGGGGTTCTGTCATAAAAATTGCTGAAGACCTCGGATATGAAGTTGTGATAAGAAAAATGTCACGTGGGGAACTTTTTATTTCGGATGAGATATTTTTTACAGGAACTGCTGCAGAAGTAACTCCGATAGTTGAAATTGATAAAAGAAAGGTTGGAAATGGCGAAAAAGGTCCTATAACTGATGCAATTCAAAAGAGATTTTTTGAGATTGTAAAGGGAAAGAAACTTGAATATGACAAATGGCTTTCATTTGTTAAGTAAAAAATTTATAATTGATTTTTTAAAAAAATATATTAAATTATATAAAAAATTGAGCACATTCCTCGGTAGCTCAATCGGCGGAGCGGGTGGCTGTTAACCACTAGGTTGTAGGTTCGAGTCCTACCCGAGGAGCTTCCAACTTGCCCATTGTTAATATTAAACTTAGCAATGGGTTGTTTTTTAATAGTGCACAAATGTAAAATCAATGCCATTGAAATATAAAGGAGAATTCAGCGGTACGGTCCGAATCAGTCAAATGATAAAGGAAGTCCCACGATTACCCACAATACCCATACGACGGCAAGCACTGAGAACCGAGTCAGGGTCGCACGGAAAGACACGCTCCACTGGTTAGACGGATT
>CAZBIT010000549.1:0-1906 GCA_964491835.1 uncultured bacterium | reverse complement strand
ATACTTTCATAACCTCCTGTTCCCCTGAATTCAAAGCCTTTGAGATATCTTCAATTTTGAAGAATATAAATCCATTCTTTTTATTAACCCACGTTCTTGTTGTGTTGCCATTAAACTGATGATAAAAACTACAGTTTTCAGTTTGTCCATTCAATACTCTTAATATATCCCCTAATTCTGAATCGCTGAATTTTGATTTTATCCATATCCACTTCTCATTATCCTTTTTACCGGCATGGATATAAATCTGATTTGTATCCTTGTTATACTGGACCTTTAATGCATTATTCTTTGACATAAAAGCCTTATTTATAATTAGATTATTATTTTTATATTCCATCTTCATTCACCTCATTTAAATATTCCTCTTCAATCATCTTTTCACAATTCAAGCAAAAAAATTCTTCGCCTTCAAAGATTTTCCTTCCACAAATTACACATTTATTTCTTTTTAAATTCAGCAATTGATTTCCCATTTTTATCCCTCCAGAAAGAATTATTAAACCAAAAACTCCCTCTATTTTTAGGGGAGTTTTTGGTTTGTTTCAGATTCTTTTCTATATATTATTAAAATCCAGTGCACTATATAAAAAACCGAATAAGCTTTCTTTTATCATGCTGATTTATTGTAAATAAAGGATCCACACATTGAGGGTATTTGAAACGAATCTGTTAGAACTTAAAAAATTTAACGTCGGTTTTAATGGAAGTAAAATGATCGAAAATCTTGCTGCAAAAGATTTAACACAGAGTTTTCAAAATAAGAATGGATGAACAGATTTCCAAACTTCCCGGATTTGTAGATAAAACTGTGAAAATAATAGAAAATAATGATATACTGATTCTAAAAAAATTATTCGTTTGTATTTTTCAGAATAATGTATTAAAATAAAATCAAAAATCAACAATATCCCGAATATTCTCTCCTGTAAAATTGATGCGGAGAATATCGGATTAAATTCACCAAACTTGTATTACAAAAATAATTCAAAATGGAGGGAAATATTATTAAATTAATAACATTGTTAAGAATGAAGTCAAAAGTCTATTTTTTATTTTACTTTTTCCTATTATTATTTTTCTTTAATACACCAATAAAATTGTTTGGATGGGGTTCAAAAAATCACATAATTATTAGCAAACAGACTTATAATTTCCTTCCAACATGGGAAGCAGATATACTATCAGTATATGGGGATTCTATTGTTTACAGATACTGTCTCTATCCAGATATGTATAGAAGTAAAGAATTCAGAGAGGCTCTAAAACCATATATTGAAATACCGTATATTAAAAGTGACGCAATATTTCATCACTCAGATGAAGTATTATCAGGTAATACAATGGGAAACATACTAACCTTTGACAATAATCAAGATTTTTCCATACTCACTTATTTTATAGAGAAATCTGTAGAACTTCTTAAAGCAAACGAAATACAAGAAGCGGCACGACATATGGGCACCCTTGCACATTACATAGAGGATTATGCTTGTCCTGTTCATGTAGTGAATAATGCTTTACTGACACAGTTACTTCCACCACCCTCAAAATTAGAAAATTTCAGAGTTCATAGCGCAGTCGAATCACCTGAAATGGAAAATTTAATTATTTCGGATTACTCTGTCAAGAAACTGGGCAAAACCGTGTTTGAAGCAGTAAATAATATAATCCCCATGCTCAATAAGATGCAGCTTAATGCTCGTGCACAGGCTATTCCTATTATTATAGGAATATATGAGGACGATTTTAATAAAACCAACAGTGGGAAAAATAATTCTGCAGAACCCGCAGTAAAACTGCTTGCTGATATATGGAATACAATATTTTGCCTTGCTTTCAACAAATAAAAAGTAGAAGTTAATATCTACGTGATATTGGGGGATTGTTATTCGGGGTATATTGT
>CAZBIT010000548.1:0-1906 GCA_964491835.1 uncultured bacterium | reverse complement strand
GCTTGTTAATCCCTTTCTTTTTATTTTAGTATTGCTTATTCATTTGTAAAGGAGGGCTCATGCAAAACCGGACACTATCCATATGCTTATGATGTTGATAATGATGCGAAAGACAAACTGGCAATAGGGTATTCTCTCTATGATAATGATGGGAAATTGCTGTGGAGTTTAGACGAAACTATCCAAGATCATGCAGATGGAGTCGCCATATTAAGATTCAAAGAAGAACAAGAACCGAGAATTATGTATGCAGCAAGTGATGCAGGCGTGCTTTTTGTTGATTTGAAAGGTAATATAATGAAGTGGCATTTTATTGGTCATGGTCAGAATCCAGCGATAGCCAATTTCCGGGAAGATCTAGTCGGAATGGAATCACTTTCCATAAACTTCTGGGGAAATCAGGGCATTATACACTACTATGATTCTGATGGAAACATTTATCATGATTTCGAGCCGAATCAATATGGCAGTATGTGTCTGCCGCTGAACTGGACAGGCAAATCAGAAGAGTTTTTTGTCCACTCACCAAATATTAAGGAAGGCGGAGCATATGATGGATGGGGCAGGCGGGTTTTGGTTTTTCCTGATGATGGGCACCCTGATATGTGCAATGCTGTGCTTGACATCACAGGGGACTGTCGTGATGAGATTGTTGTTTGGGATCCAAACGAGATATGGGTCTATACGCAGGACGATAATCCCAAAAGCGGTAAACTTTACAAACGCGTAAGAAATCCTTTATACAATTACTCTAATTATCAGGCGAGCGTTTCAATCCCCGCCTGGTCAAAATAAATTAATATGTCAACAAAAGTCGTGTATTTCATACAGGGCAGATAATGAAAATTAAGATAAGTATGTTATAAATTCATTTAAATAATTTTGACTAAATTTTTTAAAACTACAACTTATTGTAAGAAAAACTATCAGTTGGGGAAATAGAAAAATTTTTTTAATTTTTAACCAAAAAGGATTTATAAAATGAGGAAATAAATGTTTTTGAAAATTATTTTTAATATTTTTTTATTATTAATTTTTGTTTTTCAAATTGTAAATGGGGAAGGACTTGAGGAGAGATTGATACAGAGTGCAAAACTCGCCAATGAAGCATTTAGGAGGTGTGATGATTATCTTAATGCATGGATAAAATATATTGATAGCGAAAGTGGTCTTTTACCCCAGAATCTATCTCAGGGAAAAGGCATTTGGACACCGGAAAATTCAGCGGCGGATAATTTTCCTTTTATGATAATAACATCTCATTTTACGAAACCTTGGATACTGAATGCAATTTTATGGAAATCTTTAATTGGTGAAAAGACACTGACAATAAGTCAATATGGGCTTCCTGATGGATATGATTTTAATAAACAAAGTAGATTAGGTTATAATCTTGACAGATTGATATTTGGAGCATCTGAATATGCAAAGGATGGGTTGGTTGCCATGTTAGAGATTCTTGGTTCAGGAGTTTGGTTATTGAGAATGGAGGAATTGGTGAACGGTATAATGGAAGCATCTCCTGAAAATACAAGGTTTGGGGACTTACCTTCTACGGATTCCGAGGTCAATGGTGAGATGTTACAAATTCTTTGTAGGCTTTATTGGATGGCAGGAAATGAAAAGTATCTTGAATATGCAGAACGGATAGGTGATGCGTATTGTTACGAGATTATTCCGAGTAATAATTGGCTCCCAGTCCATCACTGGAATTTTGACAAAAAAGAAGGTGATGAGAGATTTAAATCGAGGGATCATGGATGTGAAATAGTATCTGGACTTTCTCTTTTGTATGCTATTGAAATGGAGAAAAAGAGTGATAGAATGAACTCTTATTATTTGCCGATTAAAAAAATGTTTGACCGTATTCAGGAAATATCTGCTGATAAATCTGGGATGCTGTATA
>CAZBIT010000547.1:0-1909 GCA_964491835.1 uncultured bacterium | reverse complement strand
CGGTTTCTGTAGCGATATTGGCGGTCTGTTCCTGCACGGTTCTCCCTTTATTTGCAGGAATTTACAAAAGAGGTGCGGGTTTAGGTCCTGCCATTGCTTTTTTATATTCGGGTCCCGCCATAAATGTTCTGGCTATCATTCTAACTGCAAAAGTCCTGGGTATGGAACTCGGTATAGCAAGAGCGTTTGGTGCAATTGCTTTTAGCGTTATTATAGGTTTATTAATGCATTTTATTTTTATTAAAGAAGAAAATAAAAGAATAGAGAGTAACGAAAGTTTTAAAATTGAACAAGACACTTCTTCTTTTCCTCTTCATAAAAGCATCGTCTTTTTTGCGTTAATGATAGGTATTTTAGTATTTATGAATTGGGGAAAAGCCGAATCAAGTTTTGGCATTTGGAATATTATCTATTCTATAAAATGGTATATTTCTGCTATGTTATTCGTCATACTATTACTGGTTTTAAAATCATGGTTTACAAAAGAAAACATTAAAAACTGGTTTGATTCCACGTGGGGATTTTCAAAACAAATTCTCCCTTTATTACTTGTTGGAGTTATGGTTTCTGGATTTTTATTAGGCAGACCAGGATACGAATCCCTCATCCCTTCAAAATGGATTAGTAGTTTAGTCGGTGGAAATTCTTTATTTGCAAATTTCTTTGCTTCCTTTGCAGGTGCATTGATGTATTTTGCAACGTTAACGGAAATACCAATTCTTCAGGGTTTAATTGGAAATGGTATGGGAAAAGGACCAGCACTGGCTCTTCTTTTGGCGGGTCCCGCTCTGTCACTTCCCAGTATGCTCGTCATTCGAAGTATTCTGGGAACGAAAAAAGCATCAGTATATATTATACTTGTCATTATAATGGCTACAATCTGTGGAATAATATATGGCAACATATCTTAATATTTTTAAACATTAATATAAACATAACTTTCATACTCGGGAGGTGAAAATGAGTAATAAATGCTGCAGCGGTAAAAATTTAACGTTAATATTCCCTTGTTCTGGTGCGTCTGATATTGGAGAACTTTCTGATAGAGTTGCCAGAAGAATGATGAAAACAGGAGTAGGAAAAATGTACTGCCTGGCAGGTATTGGGGGCCATATTGAAGATATCATTAATAATACAAAAGAATCAGATGAAATAATAGTTATTGATGGGTGTTCAACATTATGTGCATTGAAGACGTTAGTTCATGCAGGTTTAAAGGGGAAATCTTTGAATTTGGAAGAATTAGGCTTTGTTAAAGGACAATGCACAATCAAAGATGATATTATTAGTAAAGCATTTGCAAAAATAAACGAAAAATTAAATATGATAAAAAAAGAAATATGAATTAAAATATAAGTTTATATATAGAATAATAATAAACGTAAATAATAATTAAATTATTTTATATTTATTAAAAAAACATTTTGGAGTAATTCAATGTTAAATTTTAATAAGAGATATTATATTGTGTTGATATTAATTTTTACACTTTTTGTAAGTTGTACAAATGAAAAGGGTGAGAATCTCAATCAAAAACAGATTACTAAAGAACAAAGTTTAAAAAAAGAGACAGCTGAAAAAAGTGAAACAACTGAAAAAAATAAAGAGGATAAAAAGGGAAAAAAATCAGAAATCAAAGTTACATTTATTGAACTCGGTTCGGTTAATTGCATTCCCTGTCGGATGATGCAGCCAATAATGAAAGAAATTGAAATTGAATATAAAGATAAAGTCAAAGTTGTTTTTTATGATGTATGGACATCAGAAGGACAACCCTATGCAGTGAAATATAGAATAAGGGTCATTCCTACACAGGTTTTTCTCGATAAAGACGGCAAGGAATATTTCAGACACGAAGGATTTTTTCCCAAAGATGAACTTGTTAAGGTTTTAAAAAAGAAGGAAGTCA
>CAZBIT010000546.1:0-1915 GCA_964491835.1 uncultured bacterium | reverse complement strand
GCCCCTACGGGTTGGTGTGTGAGGAATTATAGGGTTTGATTAAAGGGGTGAGGGTGATCCCGCGGACGGGACAGGTCCCACTTAGCGGGACTTCGCCAGCAGGGAATTAGGAACCACGGATTTTTATGGATTACACAGATAGGGAAATAGAAAAATTAGACAAGAAGGGCAGGTGCGAGGATTACCCGTACAATAGGGCGAATCCCGAGTTTTCGGGATCGCCCCTACGGGTTGGTTTGTGAGGAATTATAGGGTTTGATTTAAGGGGCGAGGATGATCCCGCGGACGGGACAGGTCCCGCTTAGCGAGACATCGCCAGCAGGGGAGAAATTAGTATGGTGTCCCTGAATTTTTACCTTACGTCATATTTAAGAAACGCCTTTACCGCAAGCACAAAAAATAAGATATTGAATATAATCAGAAATAATACTGGAATCCCAGCGGCAACTATTCGCAAAATAAAAGGGATTTCCTTATATTCAAATTTAGGACGTCCGCTCATATCAAGTTGAGTATTCCAATCTACTTTTCTCTTATCGATATAATTCCATAACTCCATTTCGTAAGGTTCACATTGATTTTTAAAATGAATCTGGCTTGAAATTCCTACAGCGGAAAGTTCTTTTCCGGCAAGGGTAAAACTCGCATAGGGGGAAAGCATGGCAACCGCAGTAGAAGCCAGGAACTGTTTCCCTAATTTCATTAAAAAATCATTTTCCGCTTTTTTTCTTTGATTTTGTAAAGGTTGGATAGCTGATTGAACTTCATCATGAGTTATTGAATCTATCTGTACAATAGAAAGACCTTTATTTTGATATGGTTCTTGAATTTTTTGAGTGATTTTCTTTCGCTCCGTCTCATTTCTCAATTCACCTTCGTATATAAACTTTGCTACAGAAGGGGCAGGAAATATTTCTTTGCCCAAGTAATCGGGGAGAGTTGGCATAACTAATACAAGGAACGCCCATATTAACAGAGCGACAAGCATGGAAATGTGAGGTTGACTGGTTTTTGTTGAAACATACAGTCCGATAAGATAAAATAGAGAGATATAAATCAATCCCAGAATGTAAATTGAAAATAGTGATAGCCAATCAGTTAAACTCCAGGTTACATCTGCCTTTGTTACTGCCACCAAAATAGCAAAAATATAGCATATCGAAAAAGGAATTGCTAAACTTATGACACCACCAATCCATTTGCCGATGAGCAATTTAGCCCGCTTTAGAGGATTACTGAAAATGGCGCGCAGCATACCCTCTTCCTTTTCACCGGAGACAGCACTGAATGAGAATAGTATTGCCATCAAACTCATAAAAAATCCAATAATCAGAAAAAAGTCGGTCTGGGGAAATAATAGCGGGACAGTATCCCGGTCAATGGATGGCAGACCCAGTATATTGGCGATGCCGTGAAAAAACATACTCAATTTCGGGAGCGGTTTGACTGGAGTCATCCATATACCACCCATTGCTCCAGGTGTTATGGTATTAAGAAGTCGTTCATGATTGATGCTGTATTCGACATTCTCCCTGTTTTTTTCATTGAAATCATTCACAAGAACAAATGAACAAATTGCGCTTATAATCAGCATAAAAAAGAGAGAAACTAAAAAGATTTTCGATTGAATAACGTCTAATACTTCTTTTCGAATGATTGTTGAAAACATAATTACCTCCTATCGAACATCATATTTCAGAAATACTGTATAAGCACCTAAATAAAAAAGAATTGCAAAAAGAACAAGTGCCAAAAGGTCAAAAATACTGTTTTTCAAGCTTTCTGTTAGATTATTTTCATTTACAGAAAAGGCAGGCATTGTCCCTGAATTAGTTTTAATATCCTGCATAAATTGAAACAGGGCATTCCGAAGGTTATGTTCATCATCCAATCCATATTTTGCAAGATTGGATAA
>CAZBIT010000545.1:0-1918 GCA_964491835.1 uncultured bacterium | reverse complement strand
GGAATTGTCATAGGACCTTGGAATTTTCCATTGGCGATACTTGGAGGGATGACAGCGGGGGCTTTTGTCGCAGGCAATACTGTCGTTCTGAAACCATCAAGCGATGCTCCTGGTGTGGCAAAGAAATTTATGGAAATTCTCGAAAAGGCGAATCTCCCACCCGGAGTAGTTAATTTAATAACCGGGCATGGGAGCGATATTGGCGATACTCTTGTTATACATCCGAAAACAAGATTTATATCATTTACTGGTTCCAAAGAGGTTGGGCTGAGAATAAATGAGCATGCATCGAGAATTTCTATCGGGCAGAAGTGGATTAAACGCGTAATCGCGGAGATGGGAGGCAAAAATGCAATTGTAGTGGATAGCGATGCGGACCTTGATAAAGCAGTTGAGGGTGTTGTTGTATCGGCGTTTGGCTACTCTGGGCAGAAATGTTCTGCTTGTTCGAGGGCTATTGTTGTGGCTGATGTTTATGACGATTTTATTGATAAAGTCATTGAAAGGACAAAAAAAATTAAAATCGGTCCATCAAAATTCTATGAAAACTGGATGGGTCCCGTTATAAATCTTAAAGCATTGGCTTCGATAATGGATTACATTGAAATTGGAAAACGCGAGGGGCGACTTTTATATGGCGGAAAAAGAATTAACAGCAACGGCAACTTCATTGAGCCAACGATTATCGATAATCTTGATAGAAAAGCGACTATTTGTCAGGAGGAGATTTTTGGTCCTGTTCTTGGAGTTATCAAGGCACAGGATTTTAAAGATGCAATAGATATTGCAAACGATACGGAATACGGTTTGACAGGCTCCGTTTATTCAGAAAATCCTGAAAAATTGAAAATAGCGAAAGACCATTTTCATGTAGGAAATCTATATTTAAATAGAAAATGCACGGGAGCATTGGTGGGAGTTCATCCGTTTGGTGGTTTTAATATGTCAGGCACTGATTCAAAAGCAGGTGGGAGGGATTATCTCCTCTTATTAACTCAAGCAAAAGCGATTTCAAAAAAGATAGTATAAGTAAAATTTTAAATAGATGAATTATATTTTTTAACCATTTTTTATACAAAGAATGCTGAAAAAGTAGATTACCACGTCGTCCCGCTTTCAGTGGGACTCCTCGTAATGACAATATGAATGTTGTCATTGTCCGCTAAAAGCGGATCCTTCGTGACGAGCCCCGACTGTTCGGGGCGTGGTAATCTCATCTCAAATTAATTATTTATTAGACTTTTTCAGCAGTCTCACAAAATAAATTTTAATTATCCGAAGACGCTAATTCGTAAACTTTCTGAATTTCTCCTTCTGTTAAAAGTGCGATATCGCTTGCTTTTGCATTGTCAATGACCTGCTCTGATGTTTTTGCACCAGGAATAATTACGCTTACCTCTGTTCGATGGAGGATAAATTGAAGCGCGGTTTGAGCAAGCGTTCTTTTTTTACCTTCTGTCAAAAATTTTAGTTTTTCAACCTTTTCAATTATTTCCTTAATTTGTTGCTCGGTTTGTCTTGAGCGATGGTCATCAATTGGGAATTTTACGTCTTTTGTGAATTTTCCCGTCAAGAAACCGCTTGCAAGAGGAACTCTTACTATTATTCCTATGTTATTTTTTTCTGCTAATGGAAAGAGTTCATTTTCTGCCTGACGATTAAGAATATTGTAAACAACCTGTATGACATCTCCTTTTCCTGATTTAATCATTTCGATACCATGACTGATTGGACTTATCGATATTCCGTAAAATCGTATTTTACCCTGGGCTTTTAGTTTTTCCAAACAGTCAAAGCAATTAAACGCCCGATTTACTTCTTCGAGACCGGGAGTGTGAAGTTGATATACGTCAATGTAATCGGTTTGTAATCTTTTAAGTGATTGCTCAACTGCTTCAGCTATCCATTTATCTGAAAA
>CAZBIT010000544.1:0-1918 GCA_964491835.1 uncultured bacterium | reverse complement strand
TTACAACCCGTACTATATCTCCAGCATTTATTCCAACAATACTTCTTCCTATTAACACTGCTGAATAACCAGGATATCCAGGGTCAGAATTAGGTGGCCTTTCAAACTTTGTTTCACCTATTCCTATAACATCCGTTACCGCCACTATAAAACCTCTATTTACCAACTCCTCAATCTGACCACCAGGTGAGACCATTATTGCTTTACCTTCTGGATGTATATAAATAATTGCAGGGTATTTTCCAGAACCATGAGGTATAAATAATAACAATGGTATAACATAATTCCCCTCTCCTTCAATTGCATACATTTCAATAGAATAACCATCCCTTTGATATGCTCCTCGAAATACTGGCTCCTTTTTATCAATCGGAACAGTGTATCCTGAAAGCTCTTTTGCATCTATTAGGATTCTTTTTAAGTGCTGGTCAATATTTTTTCTTGATGTCTCTAATTTTTCAATCAATTTCTCCGTTTCTTTTTTATTAATACTAAATACCGTTTCGCTATTTAAAGAAGTTACAACCTGTCCTGTCTCTGTCACCTGTAATTCTTTGGGTTCTAAAAACTCGACATCTTCTTCAATTTGGCTCCCGGGTAAATCAAGTGTCTTTTGAAAAAATGAATATACCGCTTCTCTATTTTTACGAGTATAACCATGTTCAAAATCGTCCTCAACCATCTCAAAATTTTCTTCCTTCCCAAATATCTTATAAGATTTTATCACTTCACTGAATGTTTCACGGGCTCCCTGTATAGGGAAAAAATCCCTCGTTGTCGTAACTAATAGCGTCGGCTTTGGGGCATTTATCTCTAAAAGATCTGCGTGATCTATACCATTTAATAATCCATGATAAAAAACCTGTTCACCACACTGAGTACTTATGGATTCTAAAAGTCTTCTAAATCCACATATATAATTAGAAGGTGCGGATGCTTTTAATCTGTCATCAAATGCCCATATATATGAAGTCTGAGTTCCACCTCCTGAAAGTCCTGTTATTCCAATTCTTTTGGGATCAACCTCGCTACGAGTCAAAAGATAATCAATCGCCCTTATGCCATCCCATGTCCAGTATCTTGCCAATGAAGAGCCAGATAAAAAACACTGATTATTCACATACGAATGTTCGGCGCTAGAACCACCAACCAATGACTCCTTTTTATCAGGGTCATAATACTGAATTCTCTCACCCTGACCAATAGGGTCAAATGCAAAAACTATAAATCCCTTCTTTACAAGATTATGAATCAAAATCTGATAACTCTCACCTCTAAATGCTATACCTGTATGTCCTATAACATTGAGAATTGCAGGTTTTTTTCCTACAATACCATCTGGAATAAAAAGACATCCTGTAACATAAAAATTAGGCATCGATTCGTATATAATCTTCTCAATTCTATATCCGTTTTTTTTCACCACACCTGTAACCTTAGCATTCAAGGGAGTTTTTTCAGGAAAAGGACCAACTATCTTCATAAGTATATCTTTTACTCTTTTCTGTCTTTTTACCCAGTCTTCTTTAGTTTTTAACTTTGAAATTTCCTGGTCTCTGATATCAAGATAACCGAACGCCTGCTTATTAAGATGGTGAATTAACATATTTTCCCCATCACTCCATTCAATCCACTGACTTAATACATTTAAATCTTCCTTCTGTGCGAAAACAAAGGAATTTTTGGTAAAAAGAATAAGTAGTGAAAATAAAATACAACTTAACAAACATGTTTTGATATTTTTTAATAGTTTCATATTGTTCTCCTTTACAAATGAATAAGCAATACTAAAATAAAAATAAAGGGATTAACAAGCACACTTGCTTAAAGTAATCCCTTTCCTATTTAGCAAACATCGATATTGAAAGCTCTCTCTTATTCAAGAAAAATCCCTAAAGAGACTCGGTTTACAGTATTA
>CAZBIT010000543.1:0-1932 GCA_964491835.1 uncultured bacterium | reverse complement strand
CCTTGCTGGTTCTACGAGTAGAAAGAGGCAGGTCTTAAAAGTTTCCTTATTGTTATTGAACGTTTCATTTTTAATATTGGCTTTGATGAGACCTCAGGTAGGAACTAAACTTGAAACTGTGAAAAGAGAAGGACAGGATATTATAATTGCTCTTGATGTATCGAAGAGCATGCTTGCTGATGATATGAAGCCAAATAGATTACAAAAAGCAAAACACGAAATTGCCGGATTGATTGACAGATTTAAAGGTGATAGAGTTGGGATTGTTGCATTTGCGGGGGAATCGTTTGTTCAATGTCCGCTAACTTTAGATTACGGTTCTGCTAAGATTTTTCTCGATATTATGGATACTGAAACTATTCCCATTCCCGGAACGAAAATTGGTGAAGCCATAAAAACTTCTATTTCTGCTTTTAATAGAAAAGAGAGAACAAACAAGATATTGATTTTAATTACAGATGGAGAAGACCACGAATCTGAACCCTTGGAATGGGCAAAAGAGGCAAAAAAAGAGGGAATAATTATATATACTGTAGGTATTGGTTCTCTTGAAGGTGTACCAATTCCTGAAAATCCATCCGAAACGGGCAAAGGTTTTAAGAAAAGTGAAAATGGGGATATTGTTATATCAAAACTTGATGAAGTTACTTTAGAAAAAATTGCACTTGAAACAAATGGAAAATATTACCGTGCAACCCCAAGAGAAGCTGAACTCGATATGATATATGATGTAATTTCTGGAATGGATAAAAAGGAACTTGCTTCTTTGCAGTTTACACAATTTGAAGATAGATTTCAATATTTTCTAATTTTCTCATTATTTTTAATTGTATTCGAATTTTTTATTTCTGATAGAATATCGGTAAAAAAGGAATGGAAAGGGAGATTTATTTAAAAAATATGAAAAAAATAATTATAACAATTATTATATTCGTTCTTTTTCATAATCATCTGTTTGGTGAGTCGGCAAGAAAAAAAGTAAAAGAGGGGAATGAACTTTATTATGAGGAAAAGTATGGTGAAGCATTGAATAAATATCAGGATGCTATTATCGATAATCCAGAATCGCCTGAAATTCATTTTAATTTAGGTAATTCTCATTACAAAATAAAAAAGTATGACGAGTCATTAAAAGAGTATGAAAAATTATTATCAGTTCCTGATGTAATGTTTCAATCAAAGGTTTATTATAATATTGGTAACGTTTTATTTCGTTCGGGAAAAATTGCAGAAAGCATTCTTTCTTATAAAAAGGCATTGGAACTAAATCCAAATGATATGGATGCTAAATTTAATCTTGAGTTTGCAAGAAATTTTCTAAAAGAACATTCAAAAAAAGAACCTATGCCTCAGCAGAATCAGCAGGGAATGAATCAACAAAAAAATGAACAACAAGGTAAAGATGATAATGAACAAAAAGGTTCAGAAAAAGAAAAAAAGGAGAAGGAAATAAATGATTCTCAACAAAAAGGAGATGAAAAGAAGGAAATGTCGAAGGAAGAGGCAGAAAGGATTTTAAAAGCACTTGCAAGTGATGAAAAAAAAGATTTAAAAGATGCAAAAAAGATGAAGATGCCAGGTAATATTCGTGTTTTAAAAGATTGGTAAAAAATTAATAATAGGGTTTCACAAATTTTAGCAGAATTTTGTTAATAAAAAAGGTTTGAATAAATTTTAAATATATGAAAATTTTAGTGCAAGTTATGAAGGTATTTTCCATTTTATTATTTATAATGTCGTTATTTATCATTCCTGTTTATGGGCAGGAGATTCAATTTACTGCATCTGTGGATAAAAATATGTTATCACTTGACGAGTCATTAATGTTAACGCTTCAGATAACGGGCAGGGCTACAAATATTTCGGGAACGCCGGAATTGCCCAAACTCGATGGATTTGCCGTTGCTTCTGGACCAAATACATCAACGAGCA
>CAZBIT010000542.1:0-1938 GCA_964491835.1 uncultured bacterium | reverse complement strand
TGATTTAATTAATATTAGCAACTTTTTCTGATTGTTTCATTTTTTCAAAAACTACTAATAAAATAACCAATTTAACATTTATAATTATTTATTACTTTTTCAAAATAAGTCTATCTACCTGCATCAGTTGCCGGAACCTGCGTTGCACCTGAATGTCAGGATTTGATAATTAACTAATGCGGGCATCCAGCCAATCGAATTTGCATAAGGCGGTTTCAGTCAACTGAATTTAAATGTTATACGTTATTCATATTTGATTTTCTATTTAAAATTTTAAAACCCTTCAAAATTGAGATAAAACTGAAAATACCCCATACTGTTTTGATTAATTTTCTTGCCGTCTATTTCAATTGTTTTATCGTATTCAACCATGATTGTCTGCTTTCCAAAACGAGGATAATTTCGACGAACTTGAATTAAATATGATGGCATTGCCTCATTATCGCCTGTTTCAAAAAATCTTTGCATAGAGTATATTCCCGTTTCTTTACCATTTATTTTAACGGTAATATCTTTTGTTTTTAAGTCTGGTGAAATATTAGTAATTTTGTATTTTTTATTATTAATCAATTGTTCATATTCTATCTTATTATTATGAAATAAAACCATTGGACGAAAAGATATAAAATAAGTACCAAAACCTCCATTATTTACCCATACGTTTAAGTTATATACTTCACCTGTACCAATTTTATAATCAAGGCATTGGTCTTCATCGATAATCATATGCCAAGCCCAAGCTTCTAATGTACTAAATTTATAATTGCCATCGTTAACATAAAAACAATTATAAGTTCGCTCCGGCAGATATATCTCATAATAACCACTGGAATCAGTCCAAACACCACATACATTACTAAAAGCATCTGGTTTAACCAAAATATATGATTTTAACGGATTCCCTTTGAAATCTGAAATATTTCCATAAAGTTTGTGATATTTACATATTATCCATTTTTCAATATTTTCCTTCTGAGAAGAGATAAATATTTTTATTTTCTCCGGATTTTCATTTAAAAAATGTACCGGATTAGTAATACGAAAATAATCTTTAATTATTTTTAGTTCGTAGTCCTTATCATTTATATCTTTTTTTACCGTAAATTTATTTGAATAAACTTTATTATTCCCTGGAAGATATACTTCGACCTCAACTAAGAATGAATCTGATAAAACAGGACCATAAACTTGAAGTGTAGAATTTACATAGATAGTGTCCTTTATTTTTGTCTCAATCATAGAGTTATTTTTGCAATTGTACCAAAAAGCCAATACCGATGATTCTTTATCTTTTATATTAAATGGGAAAATTGACTGACTATAACAATTATTGGAAACAAGTAGTAGTACTGTTAGTAAAAATATTTTACGCATCATTTTTCCTCATTAATTTTACTATTTATCGTAAAACTATTAATTAACTTAATAATTATTCGTATATTATGCATCAACAAACGAGTGTTAAACCAATAAAAATTTATTTTTTTAATTTCAGAAAATCAAGAAAATTGTATTTATTACTTTATATAACTTCTCAAATCTAAAAAGCATAATTCTATTTTCCTTTATAAAATAAATAGCCAATTGCTAAATTTAATATTAACAATGGTCAATCAGATGATCTCCGGACGATACTCTGGTCAAAACTTGCTTATTGATTTGTTTTTGTTTCAAAAAAATAGGATTCCGATGGATAGCCCTTCAAAAGGAGAAATTTTATGTGATGTATTGATTTAATTATTTTTATAAACATTCTTTGAATATTTATCATTTTGATAAACTAAAAATAAATTAACGTTCTGTTTTCATTTTCCAGATATGCGGTTGAAAAAATATAATAAGACCGTATATTTCAAACCTGCCAAGAAGCATATTACCCGACAAAATCCATTTCCCAATAGTTGGGATATGATTAAAGTTACCCATTGAACCAACTGT
>CAZBIT010000541.1:0-1974 GCA_964491835.1 uncultured bacterium | reverse complement strand
GTAAAAGTAATACCTTATTATGAACAGGCATCATTAGCAGAAAAAGCAACCGGCACAATTAAAAACGCTCTGTTTCAGGGAGGGATTTTGGTTATTATAGTATTATTCTTGTTTTTAGGAAATTTCAGAAGTTCTTTTATAGTTATTCTGTCATTACCGTTTTCAGTTTTTATTGCTTTTATAGTTATGATATACTTTAATTTATCTGCCAATTTAATGTCTCTTGGTGGGCTTGCAATTGGAATTGGAATGGTTGCTGATGCAACGATTGTGATAGTTGAGAACATTTATAGACATCTTACTGAAAATGATAAATCGATTTCAAAGATTATAGACTCTAAAAAGGAGAAATCAAAGCAAATTGATTTTGCGATTTTGCTCGTTGATGTCATAAATTCGGCAAAGGAGGTTGCTAGACCAATCGTTTTTTCTCTTTTAATCATTATCATTGTATTTCTTCCTTTGTTTACCTTGCAGGGAGTTGAAGGGAAACTTTTTTCGCCCACAGCATTTACAATAAGTTTTGCATTATTTGGTTCTCTATTATTCGCTATTTGTATTGCTCCTGCATTGACCACGTATCTTCTGAGGGTAAATTTAAATGTTCGAAAAAATTTCATAGTTGAATTTCTAAAAAAGTTATATATCCCTTTGCTCAAAAAACTCCTAAATCATTCAAAACTGTTGTTAATAGTTTCGGTACTGGTATTAATTTTTGGATTGCTATTAATTCCATTTTTAGGAACGGAATTTGTTCCTACCCTCAATGAGGGCTCTTTGATGTTAAGAGTGACTATGGCACCAAGTATATCACTTAAAGAGACGGAAGGTATAATTATGAACCTTGAAAGAATGCTTCTTGAGTTTCCTGAGGTAAAAAATGTCATTTCAAAGACAGGAAGGGACGAAATAGGTGCTTGTCCCGAGCCAGTGAGTAATTCTGAAATGTTTGTTGAATTGGAAGAACAGGATAAATGGGTAACTGCAAAAAGCAGGGAACAGTTGATTGAAAAAATGGATGAAAAACTATCACAATTTCCTGGAATATTATTGAATTATTCACAGCCGATTGCTTTGAGAGTTGATGAATTATTGAGCGGAGTAAAGGCGCAGATAGCAATTTATTTATATGGTAATGACCTTGACGTTTTGGTTGACAAAGCAGAGGAAATTGCCAATATAGTTTCAAAAGTCAAGGGTGCTTCTGATGTTCAGCCAGAACAAATAACTGGACAACCGCAGGTTCAGATAATCGTTAATAGAGAAAATATCGCTCGATACGGGATAAACGTGAGTGAAGTTCAAGAAATTGTATCAACCGCAATCGGTGGAAATCCAGTTGGGGAAGTGTATGAAGGTCAGCAAAAATATAATATATTTGTCAGATTTCCAGAGAAGTTTCGGAATAACTTAAACTCAATTAATAACATATTGGTGAGTGCTCCTAATGGAAGTAAAATTCCAATTTCTCAATTAGCGGAGGTTAAAGAAATTGTAGGACCTAAAAGGATATCAAGAGAAAACTCCCAACGCATAATCGTTATCCAGTGCAATGCGAGAGGGAGAGATATGGGTGGATTTGTGAATGAAGCATCGAAACTCGTTGAGCAAAAAATAAAACTCCCCGTTGGATATTATGTTGAATGGGGTGGACAGTTCGAAAATCAGAAACGTGCTATGAATCGATTATCGCTCATTGTTCCACTGACTATTTTTATGATATTTATTATGCTCTACAAATCTTTTGACTCAATGAGAAATGCCTTTTTAATTATTATTAATTTACCTTTTGCTTTGCTTGGGGGAGTATTAACTTTATTTATTTCTGGACTGTATTTGAGTGTTCCAGCAACGATTGGATTTATAGCATTATTTGGCGTATCCGTTGCAAATGGAATCGTTATGGTTTCTTATTTTAATCAATTAAGGGAACAGGGAGTAAATCTAACTGAATCTATAATTAAAGGTGCAGAA
>CAZBIT010000540.1:0-1993 GCA_964491835.1 uncultured bacterium | reverse complement strand
GGGTACTTTATATGAATAATAAAAAAGGTTTATTTATTTCAAAAAATATTTATATCCTTTTATTTTGTTTTTTAATTTTTTCTTGTGCATCAAATACAATTTTTGTGCAGCCACATATCTCTTCTATATCGGTTACTAAAATTATTGGAGATGATGCAGGAGTATATATTTCTCCTCTTGATTCGTTGAGAAGTTATACAAAAAAAAGTTTTTTTGGAGGCAATATTATAATACCTTTAGGTGCATCTTTAAAGGTTTGTGCTCAAGAAGCATTTGCTCCTTACTTTAAACGTGTATTTTTCATAGGCTCAAAGGATTACAGAAGTGCTCAATATATTATAGAAGTATCAATAGTAAGTTATGAGGTAACGGGAGGTTTAGATACCCATCTTAATATTAAGTGTTCAATAACTTCTTCTGAAAAAATTATATTTTCTGGTTATTTTGCTGGGAATGGTAGTGGTTCTGCTGGATTTGGCTCTTTAGGGCCGGGTGGGATATTGGCAAGAGATGAAATTAGAAAATCAACGGAAGAAGCATTTATTGATGCTTTTAGAAAAGCTCAAATAAAGTTAAATGAAACATTATCAAAATAAAAAATAAAATAATGGGGAAAAAAGAAATAGAAAAGACTGCGACAAACAACGAATGTCTATCTTTAAATAATTACCCAGAAATTGCGATAGAAATTTTAAAATCAGAACAAACAAAATGTTAATCAACACTAATTAGATAATCTTTACAAAAATGAAAACCTTTTTAGGTGAGAAAGATTGTTCGCCCCTACATATGGTATTGCAATTTCCAGGTAATTAATTATGAAAGCCTGCATTTATAAATAAAGTTTTTTTACTTCAATAAAATTTGCACTTAAAATGTTATCAGATATGTTATTGGTTTTCCCAGTAATTTCGGTCATTACGTTTAATACTCTTTCTCTTAATTTCGAAAGACAGGTAATAGAGAATAATTCAAATGAGATTACGAAAGGTACTATATATTATGAATCTGATAAAAATACAATCATAGATGTTAATTATCCCATTCATCAAATGATGATAATTTCTAAAAACATTATGATTATATATTATCCCGAACAAAAAAAGGCTTTTAGATTTATCACGAAAAATCCTTTACCTCCTATTTTTGTTCATTCAATTTTAATGTCTTTAAAAGATGATTTTGGTTTAACTGAAATGGATTTTAAACTATCTGATAATGAGATTAGAAATGATACATTATATACATACTGGGACCCACCGGAGATAGCAAAAAAAATACTTGGTAAATATATTATAGGCATAGAAAATGATAAACTAGTTTATGTAGAAATCAAAAATTCTAAAAATAAAGTCATTGCGAAATCATATTATTCAAATCATATACCAATCGGTGAAAAATTCATAGCACTTAAAATATATTCTGAATCATTTAATAATTCACAGATATTTAAGGAATATATATCATACAGTGATGTTAAATTTAATATAAAATTTCCTGATTACATTTCAAATTTCAAGATTCCTGAAGAGATATCCATAAAGGACATTGAATGGTAATTTTCAAAAAACATATATTACTGATATTTTTAGCAATAAATATTATTTCTTTATCACACAGTTATTCCAAACAAAAATCCCAGTTATTATTCATCATTAAATTGAAAAACATTGAACATGAATTAAAACAGGATAGTTTATTTAAATCTACAGGTTCTCTCTCTGAATCTAAATTAGTTGCAATAGGATTAATAAAGTTTTATCAAAAATTTATATCATCACAGGATATTCCTGCATGTAATTTTATTCCGAGTTGTTCTGAATTTGCCTGTCAATCTATCCAGAAATGTGGTTTATTAAAGGGTATTTTGTTGACTTCAGATCGTCTTCAAAGATGTAATGGATTATCAACCCAGAATTATAAGATAGATCAAAAAAGTGGTAAATTTATTGATCCGGTGGAAAATTATTGTAAATTCACGAAAAAAGATGTT
>CAZBIT010000539.1:0-1993 GCA_964491835.1 uncultured bacterium | reverse complement strand
TGATACAATAACAATTAACGTTTTACCGGTTAATGACCCTCCTGTTATTATTTCATTCCCAGACACGACTATTTTTGAAGATAGTTTATTTACTTATCAAGTAGAGGTAAAGGACGTTGATAGCGATAGTTTTAAATATAAACTGCTCATTTATCCTTACGGAATGACAATAGATTCTTCAGGACTTATTACTTGGCTTCCTAATAACGATGACGTTGGAGATACAGTTGTTAAGGTTATAGGATATGATAACACCGCATTATCCGACACTCAGACGTTTAAATTGAAGATAAAGAACGTTAACAATCCTCCCATTATAATTGGAATTCCCGACTTAATTCTTTTTGAGGACAGTGGAGACACAATTATTAATTTATATAACTACGTTAGTGATGTTGATAATAAAAAAGAAGAAATAACCTTTCAGGTTTCTCATTACAATTATAATTATTTGAATGTTATAATAAATGTTAACGAATTAAAGATGAAGCCGATTTTAAACTGGAATGGAATGGATACGGTGATTATTACTGCCATTGACCCGGATGGTGCGTTTTCAAAGGATACCATCAAAGTAAGTGTATTACCAGTTAATGATCCACCAAAAATAATAAATCTTAATGACTTAACTTTTAATGAGGATGATTCATTGACACTTTTCCTTAATCGATTTGTTAGCGACGTTGACGATAGCGTAAAGTTTCTTATATGGGAAATAAAAGGTGGTGTGAACATAAAATTTTCATTAAGCGACACTGTCGCTATTTTTTGGGCTCCATTAAACTGGAACGGTGAAGAATATTTTACTTTTATTTTAAAGGACCCCTCTTGGCTTAAAGACAGCGTAACTGTCAAGATTACGATAAAAAGTGTCAACGACACTCCAGTCATTTTTAATAAAAATATTGCATTTACAATAAATGAAGAAGAGAGTTTAAAGGTGAGTTATAAAGATTGGGCTTATGATATTGATGGCGATGATATAAGATGGGAATTTAAAGGAACTAAAAATATTAAAGTATTTTTAGATAGCGTCAATAAAGAAGTTTTATTTTCACCCGTAAAAGATTATTTTGGAAAAGATACTGTTAAAGTATTTGTGAACGACTTAAAAGGCGGATTGGATAGCGGTTTGGTTATTTTTACGATAATAAATGTGAATGACTCGCCTGTAATTGTGAGTGTTATTCCGGATGAGGATACTGTTTTTGTGAAAAAACAAGGATATGTAAGGTTTGAATTCACTGCATATGACCCTGATAATGATATTTTGCTTGTTTACTGGAATTTAGATGGTAATATAGTTTCAAGAAATGATACTTTTGTGTATACTGCGGGCGAAAAGATGGAGAAAAAATCATTACAACTTATCATATCTGATGGAAAGAGAGCAGTTTCCAGAGATTGGGCTATTATGTCGGGATGGGAAGTTTCAGTAATAATTGCAAGTTTTTATGGTATTGATACAAAAGAAAACGGCGTAAAAATTGTGTGGGAAACTTTACAGAGCCAGGGGAATTTAGGATTTAATATTGCAAGGTGCGAAGATGAAAAAGAAAATTATGTATATATAAATAATGAATTAATTATGGATGAAGGAAAAAAAAAATTTATTTATTTTGATAATAATATTGAATCAAATAAAAAATATTTTTATAAATTAGAGAGCATTTCCATAACCGGCAGTAAAAGTATGTTTGGTCCAGTTTCCGTATCAGTATCTTCTCCAGAAAAATGGAATCTAAGTCAAAATTATCCAAATCCGTTCAATACGGAGACAACAATAAATTTTAACTTGCCAAAATCTTCAGATATTTCTGTCATAATTTATGATATTAAAGGAGCAGTAGTTCGAATATTAATAACTGCCAAGTTTCCTGCTGGATATTATTTGGTAAAATGGAATGGGAAAAATTCTACCGGTTTTATCGTTTCTTCAGGAATTTATTTTTGTGAATTGAGAAGTAAAGAGATTGTTCTCACCAGAAAAATA